>CAVEVJ010000238.1:0-2095 GCA_963619075.1 Acidaminococcaceae bacterium | reverse complement strand
ATCAGGACGTTGCGGACCTCCGACAGATTGTCGTGCTTCAGCGCGCTGACGGGAACGATGTCGGTGAAGTCGGCGAATTCGTTGATTTCGATGAGTTTGTCGATCAGGCCACCACGGCTCAGTTCGTCGATCTTCGTGACGACCGCGATGAGCGGCACCTTCCATTTGAACGTGCCATCATCACGCTTGACCGCGAATTCCGAACGCAGACGACTTAGGATACGCTTGTCTCCGGGACCAATCTCCTGATCTCCCGGAAGCAGAAATGCAATCGCATCCACGTCGGACAGCGATTCGTCCACGACATCGTTCAGACGCTGACCCAGCAACGTACGCGGGCGGTGTATGCCGGGAGTGTCCACCAACACGATCTGCGCGTTCTCGGTAGTGAGAATGCCTCGGATGGCTTTACGAGTGGTCTCCGGACGGGAGGATGCGATGGCCACCTGCGTACCGATCAACGCATTGATCAACGTGGATTTGCCCACGTTCGGGCGGCCCACCACGGCAACGAATCCAGAACGATACGCAACGGGCGCCACGGAATCGGAATGTTCGGAAGTCGTCTGGTTCATGTCTGCATCAGTCATGCTTGTCTTTGGAATCCTTGTCATGGTCAGGCGTCTGTTCGGCGCCGTCGTTATGGTCTTCTTGCTGTGTTTCAGTTTCGTCCACGCCCTCGACGTGAGCAGGCTCCACCACGATGGTGGAGACCTTCTTGCGGCGGCCGGCGGAATCGACCGCGGTCAAGCGCAATCCTCGGGTCACCGCGCTGGATCCGACGATTGGAACCCTGCCAAGTAGTTTGGTGAGCAGGCCATAGATGGTGTCCACGTCGTCTTCGTCGATGTCGATTTCGAAGATCTCCTCCAAATCGGCGATCGGGGTACGGGCCGGCAGACTCCACTTCTTCTCGCCGATCCGCTCGGGATCGGCATGCTGGGTGCGGTCGTGCTCGTCCTCAAGTTCGCCGACGATCTGCTCTATGGCGTCCTCGATGGTCACCATGCCGGCAATGCCGCCGTACTCGTCCACGACGATCGCCACATGCTGGCGGGTACGTTGCATCTGGTGGAACAGATCATCGACCGGTTTGGATTCCGGGACGAGCATCGGATCGCGCACCACCGATTCGACCTTACGCGTCAGGGCGGCCGGGTTGAACGCAGTGGAACGAACCGCGTCCTTCAGATAGGCCACGCCCACCAGATCGTCCACGTCATCTCCGATGACCGGAACTCGGGAGAATCCGGAACGGGAGCACAGCTTCAGCATGTTCTCCAACGTCTCGTCGCGTTCGATGCAGATCATGTCGGTGCGCGGCACCATGATCTCTCTCGTCAGAGTATCCGACAGCGTAAGCACGCTGCGCAGCATTTCGGAGACCTCCGGATCGAAATCGTTTGTTTCAACGAGACGGTCGATGACCGCGCGTCCCTGCTCGAGTTGGATTTTCTCCAATTCCTCATCATCCGACAGGTCGCCACCATGACGTTTGGAATCCTTTTGGCTCCCGATCTTCGCGAATGGGGTCACGGCCACCGCCACGGCAACCGCGTTGGCATGCTGCAGCATGATGTCGATAGGCTTGGCCGCGCCCGCGCTTCGGGGCCGGACCAGCAAGGATACCACCGCCACCACCAGAGCGAACACGAGTCCGGCGAGCAGTTCCGTCCACAGCGGGGCTTCGCACAATGCCGCGATCGCAGCCACCAGCACACCGTCGAGCACGTTGCAGGTGATACGGAAGAACGCGCAGGAGCCGGCGGTCGCATAACGGTCGGCCACCAGTTTCTGCACGTTGTGGATGCGCCTGATCTTCTTCTCACGTGTGAACGGCGAGATTTCCGAATCCGTCTGAATCTCAAGAATGAGATTGTTCAGGCTTGCCCTCGTCACACGGCCCACCGCGCCTTCCGTGGCCGCCATCGACAGCGAAAGCCAGACCAGCAGCAACGCCACGACGCCCAGCACCGCGATCATCGCAATAGTCGCCAACATAATACGTTCCCCGTGTTCAATGGTTATTTGGTGATCTGCCGGCCGGAACCGTGCTCACGATCCCATTCGGCTAGCGCGTCCGCGGTCCCTGCCG
>CAVEVJ010000237.1:0-3173 GCA_963619075.1 Acidaminococcaceae bacterium | reverse complement strand
CTGTTCGGTTCGGCGCTCGGCCAGATCGTCGGCGCGCAGTTCATCACCATGCAGTTCCCGGGCTTCGTCGTATCCGGCATCGCCATGGCACTGTCCGGCGTTCTTACGGTGATCTTCTGGCCGAAGGAGCGTTCCAGCAAGGATATGCCCAAGCAGAAGGCTGATTTCAAGGGCATCATCATGAGCTTCCGCCCGCCGACCAAGGGCGCCCGCGACTTCTGGCTGGCCTTCGCCGGACGCTCCCTGCTGCTGTTCAGCTACTACATGATCCTCAACTACCAGCTGTACATCCTCCAGGACTACATCGGCGAATCGGTTGAGGAGTCCGCAGCGACCATCTCCACCATGAGCCTGGTCCTGATGGTCGTCTCGCTGGTTTCGGCACTGACCGCCGGCCCGATCTCCGACAAGATCAGACGACGCAAGGTTCCCGTCGTGGTGGCCAGCCTGCTGCTGGCGATCGGCTACGCACTCCCCTGGCTGATGCACAATCCGCTCGGCATGATCCTGTTCTCCGCCATCGGTGGCTTCGGCTACGGTATGTATGGATCCGTTGACCAGGCCCTGAACGTGGACGTGCTTCCCAATGAGGAGGAAGCCGGCAAGGATCTGGGCATCCTGAACATCGCGACCACTCTCGGTCAGATGGTCGGCCCGATCGTCACCTCCGCCATCGTGGTAGCCACGGGCTCCTATGGCATGGTGTTCCCGACCGCCATCGTCATGGTCCTTCTTGCATGCGTGTTCATCATGATGATCAAGAAGGTGAAGTAACCAACAATCAAGACCAGGCCGGGAAGCCTAATTCTCTCCTTCGTATGGCTTCCCGGCCCTTATGCTTATTCGGCAGGGAACGCCCACACGTTTCACAGACGAAAGCAATGTTTCACGTGAAGAGACACCCGCACGTTTCACAGACGAAAGGAAGCAAAGTGGCCGTATACATCGATCCGAACAAGACAATAGGCCGAATCGACCCGAAGCTGCACGGACAGTTCATCGAATTCCTTGGGGAATGCATCGATGAAGGCCTTTGGGTGGGGGAAGATTCGCCCATCGAAAACGAGAACGGCTACCGCAAGGCCACGATGGATGCGCTACGTGCGCTCGAACCTCCGGTCATCCGCTGGCCGGGCGGATGCTATGCCGACACCTATCATTGGCGCGACGGCATCGGCCCGCAGGAACAGCGCACGACCACATTCAACGAGAACTTCGCCACCTATGAGCTGGACGACCATCATTTCGGCACCGACGAATTCCTTCGTCTGTGCGAGACGCTCGGGGCCGAACCATGGATCAACATCAACATGCTGTCCGGCACCGTAGCCGAAATGAAGGATTGGATGGAGTACTGCAATCGCGAGCAGCCTACCGATCTTGCCAAGGAACGTGCCGAAAACGGCCATCCGCAGCCGTACAACGTGAAGTATTGGGGCATCGGCAACGAAGTGTGGGCCGGCGGCGGCACCATGACTCCGAAAACCTATCTGGATGAGTACCGCCGTTTCGCATCGGCCATGCCGTCCTTCACCACCGACATCTTCTCCCCCTCCCCCATGTACGCCATCGCATGCGGACCGGACGGCAACAAGCCCCGCGAGCGCGTGAAGTGGACCCAGGACTTCTTCCGCACTTTGGCGGAATACCGTCAGCCTCGCATCAACGGCTACGACCTGCATTTCTACAATTGGAACGTTGACAACGACGCCGATACCCCGACGCAATTCGACGAGGACGGCTGGAACACGGTCATCAACGGATGCCTGGAGCTGGAAGACATTCTTCGCGACCAGTGGCAGCTGATCAACGACGGGCTTGCGCTCATTCAGGAGCCGGAAGTCGCGATGGATTCCAAGCTCGACCATGTCGACCTCATCATCGGCGAATGGGGCAACTGGCATAAGACCGCGTTCTTCGCCCGCCCGGCGCTCAAGCAGCAGGTGACCATGCGAGACGCCATCACCACGGCGCTGACCCTGGATCTTCTGCAGCGCAACTGCGACAAGGTGACCATGGCATGCAACGCGCAGACCATCAACGTGCTCAACTCTCTGGTGCTCACCGAAGGCGAGACGACCATCCTGACGCCGAACTACGACGTGTTCATGATGTACAAGGCACATCGCAACGCGACCGCGCTCGACGCGCCGCGCTGCGACCCGGCCGACAATGCGGTCTACACGTTCGCTTCCCTCAGCGAAGACGGCAAGGAACTGCTGATTAACCTGACGAACGCGCATATGCATGACTCCGCGGAGACGATCGTGCAGCTTTCGTGCGGAGCCCAGGTCGAATCGATGCAGACCCTGTGCGCGCAAGATCCGCACGACTGCAACACCGCCGAGAATCCCGAGCTGATCCGCACCCAGGAAATCGACGTGGACAACGCGGTGAAGGTTTCCGGCAATACGTTTACGGTATCGCTTCCGGCGGCTTCCATAAGCACGTTGAAGCTGAAGCTGGCCTGACCAATCCCAGGCTGATGCGTACGGACTGATTCATACGAACTGATCCGTACCGCGACTGAACATAATCCCTCGTAAGCAACATAATCGAGTTGCTTACGAGGGATTATGTTCATCTTGGAATCATCGTGATTATTACGCGAATTTGTTGACGCGGCGATCGTAGGTCAGCAGACCGTTGACCTCCTCCTCCACGTCGGAAACCTGTGTATACACGTATCCGACGAGCCCGCGCGACTCCAGCGCGGCGGCGGAGGCCAGTACGGAACGTACCGCGGCACGCCAATCGTCGATCGAATCGTATTCGCCGTAACCGTACGCCTTGCTGAACGAGGAATGGTCGGGAACGAGCTGCGCCAATCCGCCAAATTCCGAAAGCACGAACGCGCGCACGCCATGCTGCGCGACCGGCAGCACAGCATAATGGGCGGCCCTGCGCCTCCTCTTATGACGCTTCTCGAACTCGGCCGCATATCCACGCAACGGCCCCTTGTCCGGGTAGACCTCCAACGGGCGGAAATAGTTGTGCACGCTGTGGAAATCGCCGCAATGCTGGTCGTACCATCCACTCGTCGCGTCGATCGGACGGGTCGGATCGAGCGCGTGGATGCGTTCCGCGGCATCGCATGCGTTGAACTGGCCCCAGCCTTCGTTGAACAGGGTCCAGGACACAATCGAAGGATGTCCGGCAAGCATGTGCACCAT
>CAVEVJ010000236.1:0-9113 GCA_963619075.1 Acidaminococcaceae bacterium | reverse complement strand
GGAAACCGCGCCATCGGTAGCACCGATCGCCTTCATCAACGCAAGTTCCGAACCGCGCTCGCCAATCGAAGCGGCCATCAGATTCGCAACGGCGATCGCGGCGGCGACCAGCGAAAGCGCGGTCATCAGCACCATCACCGCCTGCGTCTTCTGCAGCACATTGCCCTGCAATGCGGCCACCTGACGCACCTGCTTCGCCACGGAACCGTCGATCACTTCCTCGATCTGGTAGGCAATCGAAGATGGGTAGGCCGTGCAATACCAGGTTTCCCATTCGTCTTGCGTGAGCGCGTTCGGATTCTTCGACGCCTTGTTGGCCAGATCGTTGTCCGGCGTGGTGAGCGCCTTGACTTCGATCTTGTCGATCGAATCCGGCAGATCGGCGAGCGCCTGCGCCACGCTGGACGCGATGTACATGCCGTTGTTGTCGGAATCGCCGGAATCGTAGACACCGGTGATCGTGATCTGCGTGGTGTTGCGGGCTCCCGCCGACGTGGTCTTGCCGAGGGTTACGGTGTCTCCGATGCCTACGCCCAGTTTCGATGCGAGCGTGGTGCCGATGAGTCCCTGATTGGAGTCGTCTTCTGGCCAGGCGCCTTCCAGCGTCCACCATGAGCGCATGCCGTTCATGCCGGCCACGGCCGATTCTCCGGAATCCATATGCAGGGTTTTGGCGAACCATGTGCCCACGATCGCGACGTTGGTCGCCTCGCATGAGCTTGCGTCGGAGGAATCATCCGCGCAGCCGGCGTCAACGTGGATGTTCAGTTCCGGCGCGAAATTGGTGATGTTGAACGCCCAAAAAATCGTTTTGATCTTCACGGCGTCGGATTCCTTGAGGAATGCGGTCGGATCGGCGTCGTCGGAGTCCGACTCGGAAGTGTTGTACAGATCGTTCACCACGGCGTCGGCCTTCGGCTGCACGACGATGTTGGAACCGTAGGAGGAAAGCTCCGCGGTGAGTTTGTCTCCAACGTCGAACACCACGCCGAGCATGGCCACGCTTACCGTGGCCGAAAGGCATACCGTGACGGCAATCAGCAGACGGCGTTTGAACTGTCGGCTGAACGAACGGAGGATCATTCTCAGGAAAAACATGGTTCAATCACTCCTTTCGCTCACTGGAAATGGCTCGACAGCGCGTCGAGCACGGACGTTTGGATGACGATCTTGCCTTGTTCGACTTTGTAGTCGAACGGTACGGGATTGCAGCCGCCTTGGAAGCCGATGGTGGCGAGGTTGATGGCCACATCGCACTTCTTGCAGATGATTTTGCCGTCCTTCTCGTAGTAACCGGCGTCACCGCAGTTGTCGCATGCGTCGAGGCCCACACCGTATGCGCCGCCGTTCTTTTTGATGACGATGAAACGCATGACGGTGCCGTCTTTCGCCGTGTATTCGAAACGATGCAGGTGGCCGTCGGAAACCTGGCTGAATTTGATCGTGGCCACGCCATCCTCAAGCGAATATTCTTCCGGTTCGGAAAGGGTGATGACCTGCTGCGTCTGCGCGACGCCATACGTAAGCGCCACGGTGACGCCGATCACCGCCACCAGGGTCCATGCGCCCGCGGCCTTGGCACGGCGGCGGAAGGCGATGTGGGAGCGTGCGATGGCCTCGTTCGCGCCGGTGGGTTTCACCTTGAATCCCATGATGATGCTGGCGATTGCGGGAATTGCGAAAACCACCGCCATCGCGATGGTGATATGCCGCTGATGATTGATGCCCCATACGAGCGCGAGGAAGGCCGCCGTCGGGAATTTCACGATGCGCTTGGACTGCAGCAGCTGCGCGAGATCGGTGAAATGCGTGACGAACAGCAACACGACGAGCAACAGCACGGCGATGGTGAACGACCAGCGTACCGCCGTGGAACGCATAGTGCGGAAAATGCAGGCGGCGATGATCGCGGTGGCGGCACCGAGCGCGAATCCGAGGGCGCGCAGCAGCATGTCGGAAGTGAAGACCGGATCGCCGGGTTCCACGAAAATCGTCAGTCTCAAGATGACGTCCGGCAACGCACGGAATGTGGTGGCGGCGATCGCGAGGGCCGCGATCAGATTGGCCACGTCCAGCATCATGCGGTGGTCATGCCAATTGGCGGTGATGCGGCGTGCAAGCAGCACGACTATGAAAACCGCGATATCGAGGATTACGCAGCACCACAACGTCGGATAATTGATGAACGTACGCTGTGTGATCACGGCGGTGGCCCGCAGCGCGGCGAACACCACGGAACCGGCGAATCCCACGAGGAAACCGATCAGCCGCCAGTATGCGCTTGTCGGCCTGTCACGCCCCTCCCCGACCGTGAGCATCACGTTCAGAGCCATGATCAGCAAAGCCGGTGCCAGCAATCCCTGCAACACCGTCACATACTGCAGCAGCATCTTTCCCCTTACGGTTACGTATTTCTGTTTTCCGTTACGTAATTCTTATTGCGCAACTATGCATGAAGTCGGAACCCGCTTGCGCAGACTCCGACTCGTTTATGTTTACGGATTCAGACCGCGGAAATCACCACTCCTGCGGAGTGTAGTTCCAGTTCGGGAAGGTGACCTCGAGCGGCTCGGTCCAGAACCTGCCGGTAACGCCGGTCTCCGGATCGACGTGCAGCATCCAGCCCTTCTTCTCCGGGGATTCGATCGACAGCACCAGCTTGTAGGAGCCGGCCTGGTCCAGCTTGATGTTGGCGCCGTAGTGCGGACCGTCGGAAGCGTTCATCTGCATGAAGGTGCCGGAGCCGACGGATTCGTTGGTGGAGTTGTCGATGATGTCGTAGTTCACGGTCAGATCCGGAACGAAGTCGCCCTTGCCGTAGCCGAGCTCGGTGCCCTTCTGGTTGGCGTGGATGTCGGCTTCCAGATGGAAGCTGGCGTCGGCGGCCTTCAGGCCCATGCCGGACGGTTCCATATCGATCGGCTGGAAGTACACGGCGTTGACGGTCAGCGGGCCGACTTCCTGATCGGAGTTGTCCTCATCAACCTGAATCTCCTCGAAGCCGGCGGAATCGTCGGAGGAATCCGAGGAATCGCTAGAATCGGTGGTGGTGGAGGTGTCCGTGGAGCTCGTGTCGGAGCTAGAGGAGCTGCTGGTACCGCAAGCGGACAGGGAGAAGGCCATGGAGCCAGCCAGTAGAAGGCCGAGCAAAGCGGCGATTTTCTTGTTCTTCATTTTCTCTTCCTTTATTGTTGTGGTTCCGTATTGGAAATTTCGGAAATCTTCATTTTGCGCTTCTTCGCGAAGCCGATCGCGAACAACACGATCACGGCGAGCGCGGCGAGCGCCTGGGCAATAAGGCATTCGACGTACGGATACAGGCCAATCCAATCGTTGGTCGGCACGGAGCTCAGGTAATGTCCCTCCACAAGGTCGCCTTCGATGAGCGCGTGCACGCCGCCACCGGCGAACACCACGACCAGCACGGCCATCAGAATCGACGTGACGAGGAAGAACGGGCCGATTGGAATCTTCACCGAGGTGAATCGCAGAATCAGGAAGATCACCAGCAGCACGGCCGCGGCCGCAAGACCACCGATCCACATGCCGCGTGAATCCTGGCTCATGGAGTAGATGGATTCGTAGAAGATGACCGTTTCGGCGCCTTCGCGGAACACCGCGAGGAAGCTCAACATGGCGAGCGAGACGACCATGCCCATGCTCACGCTTTCGCCGGATTCCACCCTGCTCTGCGCGGTGGCCACGGCGGCTTCGGTTTTGTTGCGGATGTAGCGGTTCCACGCTTCCACGGAGCTCTTGTTGAGCATCCAGTTGCTGGTCCACAGCAGCATGCACATGGCGATCAGCGCGCACACGCCCTCGGAAATCTCTTGAATCGGGCCGGAGCCGCCGAACAGGAATGTGAAGAGCACCGCGATCAGACCGGACGCGGCAAGACCGACCAGCACGCCCAAGTAGATGTACTTGGTGAAACGCTTGTTTCCGGACTTCACCAGGTATGCGATCACCGCGGCCACCACGAGCAGCGCTTCGAGGCCCTCACGGATCAGGATGAGGAACGCCTGGCCCACGGAGCTGGTGATGAACTTGGTGAAGCCGTTGACGTTGCTTGCGGCACCGCCGTCGAGGGTGGCGGCATCTTCGGTGAGCCAGCTCTTCAGATCGTCGACCAGCTGCTTGATCTCCTTCTGGGAGCCTCCGTCACGCATGGTCTTGCGGGTCATCTTGAACTGGTATTCCACTTGGGAGACACGACTGCCGGAGATCGCGTTCATTACGTTCTTCTCGAAGCCGAGCTTCTCGTAGTACTGGTAGTACGCGGTGTTCACCAGGCTGGAGCCTTCCGACCCCTTGCCCGACACCGCGGCGTCGTAGGCCTGGTCGAGAATCTCGTTCATTTCGGCGGCGACATCGCTCCATGTGCGGTCGCCCTTGCCTTTGGAGGAGTTCTTCTTGGCC
The DNA here is from genome assembly GCA_963619075.1 of Acidaminococcaceae bacterium. Taxonomy (GTDB): domain Bacteria; phylum Actinomycetota; class Actinomycetes; order Actinomycetales; family Bifidobacteriaceae; genus Bifidobacterium. Next base: position 4,694 of record CAVEVJ010000236.1, on the reverse strand, counting down.
GCGTCGAGTTCCTTGCGTTCCGCGGCGGTCTGCGCGGCACGCTGCTTGGCGTACTCCTTGGGTGTGGCAAGGTCGGCGTTGGAGTCGAGCGTCTGCGCGGTTTCGTTGAGCTCAGCGGTCAGCGCCTCGACTTTGGATGCGATTTCGCTTCCCTGATCCTGCTGGTAGGCAAGCGTTTCGAGATCGGTGAACTCCTCGAGCAGCGCGGTCTGCTTCTCGGCGGAGATGGTGTCGTTGACCACCTTGGAGAAGTTCGACGCATCGTAGCCGATCCAATGGGCGTTCTGGAAGTCGGTGCCGGCCTGGTAATAGTTGCCGTCGGTGTATTCCTGCTCGGCGGTGGCGAGCTGCTGCCCGATATTGGCGGCCGCTTCGGCCCACGAGGCGAAGTTCGTCTGGGAATCGTCGGCGGCGATGGCCTGCCGTGGAGTCACCGTGCTCACGAACAGCGTTACCAACACGATCATCATCGCCGCGATGAAGGCGACGAGACGTCCCGAAACGAATCCGTATTCCGAATCCACGGAGCACCGTTGACGACGCGAGACGCAAGATGACACGAGACCGATTCCTTCTCTCCGACGGCCGGTTGAGCCGTTCCGAACTTTGGTTCCAGTGCGCCACCATCGCCGTACGCAAGGTGCGCACCGGAATCACAACGTAAAACGGATTTTTTCGAAAAAACAGTCTTGATTTTTGTTTATTTTTGTTGTAGCCACCCTGAAAATGGCGGAATTTCGCCATTTATATTTTTTCTCACCTGGACGTTTCGTCTCACATTGTGACTATTTCCATAGTTTTCCAATCGAACTCCAAGCAAAAGGGTCTTCCGTCGTGCGGAACGAACCGCATGACGGAAGACCCTGCTACGTTTTGTTGGCTACGTTTTGTTGGCTACGTTCGATCGAATCTTGCTTACGGATGGCAGGTAAACGGGAGAGATGTCATTCCCCACCATCCATAAGCGAAGCCTGTCTTACTTTTGCCGGTTTTGCCGGTCTTGCCAAGTTTGGGCTAATCGACCTTCTTGATGAGCATGATCACCACGGCTCCGACGAGCACGGAGACGATGGCGACCGGGAAGATCTGCGCATAGCTGCCCGTGGCCACCACGATCGCGCCGGTAGCCACCGGAGCGAGCACCTGGCCAACCGTGTTGGCGAGGTTGAGGATGCCCAGATCCTTGCCGGCTTCATCGGCGCTCGGCAGCACGTCCACGTTCAACGCCTGATCGACGGCGATGTAGATGCCATAGCCGACGCCGCCGATGCCCGCGTACAGCATCATGCCCAGCGCGGTCGGCATGAAGAACGGGATGGCCACGCCAACGGCGATGATCACGGAGCCGATGGCCACAATGATCTTGCGCTTGTGTAGCTTGTCGGAGATCGGGCCGGAAACGACCGAGCAGACCATGAGCACGACCATGGAGATCAGTGACATGGTGGCAAGCGTCGCGGCGGCGTCCTCAACGCTGAGCCCGCAATACTTCTTGAGAATGTACAGCTGGTAGCCGGAAATCATGGACCATCCGAAAATCAGCATCAGTCGACCGACGAGCGCGAGATAGAAATCACGGCAGTTCTTGGTCGGAGGAATGAACGACTTGGCAATGGCTGCCGGGCTGAGCTTGACGTTCGACTTGGTGTCGTCTGCGGCGCTGCCGACCTTCGACGAGCGTTCAGCCGGCCAGATGATGATCGTCAAAATGCCGGTGACGGCAAACAGCGCGGCGCCGATCACAAAGCCGACGCCCATGGAATCGATGAATTTCGAGCCCAGGAAGGTACCCGCGGACTGGCCGACGATCATCGCGCCGCCGTAGAACGACGAGAAGGTGCCGCGCACGTTCTCCGGAATACGGTCGGACAGGACGGCCACGGCCGGTGCGATCATCATGTTGACGCCGACCTGCACCACGGACCATCCCGCCACAATGCCCGCGAGCGAGACGGACGAGAACGCCAGCACATAGCCGGCGGCGGTGATGAAACCGCCCGCCACGATCCACGGCGTGCGCTTGCCGAAACGCGAACGGGTGATATCGGACAGCGCGCCGAAGATGATGTTGGCGAAGAGCGCGAAGATGCAGCCGACGGAGTTCATGGCTCCCAGAATCACTTCCGGAGTGCCGATGTTGAGTTCGTCGAAGCGCTGCGGCAACAGTACGCCGGAGCCTGAGGTGCCGGCGGTCATCCACAGGAGCGAGAACAGCGCGAAGCCGATGCCGAAACGTAGTTTTTCCGCCGTGGTAAGGCGACGGCCGGTGTCCGGGGCGATTTCCTCCGGCGCAATGGCGACCGCTGCCGACTCATCGTTGAGTGACATGATTTTCCCTTTCTCTTTTGTTTGTGCAACAGCGGCTGACGGCCATGTTCGACGGCCGTCAGCTCGCCGTTGCGGTCGGTTTGGGTCCGTCGGCGGTTCGTGGCAAGGCGTTCACGGACCGCCGACGGAAATTCGACTCACACCGTCACGACCAGATGATGCGTTCCGCCGGCCAGTTCGACCGGTTCATGATCGGGCAACTGAACCACCGCGGTGGTGCCGACCGGCACCGTCACGTCGAGTTCCACACCGGTTTCGCAGGTCTTCCAATCCACGGAAGCCTTGCCGTACGGGGTGACGTGCGAAGTGGATGCGTGGTCGATGCCGCCGCCGACCACCGGAGCGACGCGGAATCGCTTCCATCCGGCCTCGATGGCCTCAAGACCGCCGATATGCGCATGCATCCATTCGGCCACCGAACCGAGCGCGTAATGGTTGAACGAAGTCATGCCTCCGGGGTTGAGCGAGCCGTCAGGACGCATGGAATCCCAACGTTCCCATGTGGTGGTGGCGCCCATCTTCACCTGATACAGCCAACTCGGGCACTCCTCGGAAAGCAGCAGCCCGTAGGCCTCCTCGTTATGCCCGGTCATGGTCAGCGCCGGCAGCACGAACGGCGTGCCGGCAAAACCGGTGCTCACCTTGCCGCCGGACTCGCGTACGAGCTTGGCCAGACGGTTGCCGGCCTTCACCTTGCGTACCGGTTCGCCGTCGAGCAGACCGAACGCGATCGCCAACGCGTACGCACACTGCGTATCGGAGGTCATCGTGCCATCCAGATTCGTGAAACGAGCCAGGAAACCGGAAGTCACACGATCCAGCAACTCCTTGAATCGCAAGGCATCGTCGGTCTTTCCGAGAATCGTGGCGATGCGTTCGGCCTGTGCGCAGGAACGGGCGAAGAACGCCGTTGCCACGAGTTCCTTCTCCGTCATGGCCTGCGTCGGATCCTCCGGCGGAGCGGTCGGGTCAAGCCAATCGCCGAGCTGGCCCAGCACATAGTCCGGACGACGATCCCAAACGCCGTCGGGCGAAAGATAACCGGCAACCTCGTCAATCCAGTCACGGCTCAAATCGTAGGTTTCCGCAAGAATCTGCGGATCGCCGGACTCCATGTACAGCACCCACGGCACTTCCACGGCGCTGTCGCCCCAAGTAGAGATGGCCTTCGGATGCGCCCAGCCGCCAAGCGGGATGAACGGCACATAGAACGGTACCGTGCCCCATTTGACCTGATCGGCACGAACGTCTTTGAGCCAGCTCTTGAGGAATCCGTACACGTCGTACAGGTAGGCGGCGGTCGGCGCGAACAGGCAGATATCGCCCGTCCAGCCCATGCGTTCGTCGCGCTGCGGGCAATCCTGCGGAATGGACACGAAATTGGAACGCATCGACCACAATGCATTGGCGTGCAAACGGTTGAGCAGCGGATTGGAAGTCGTCAACTCACCCGCACGATCCATTACGGAGTGGTACACATGGCATTCGATGTCGGAGGCCGTCAGCTCGCCAGCCACTCCCTCGATCTGCGCGTAACGGAATCCGTGCATCGCGAAACGCGGCTCCCACCAAGCGTCCGTGCCATTGGAGATGTAGACGTCATGCTGCTGGCCACGGCGCAGGGTGCGCGTGGCGATCTCACCATTCGGCTCAAGCACTTCCACATGGCGCAATTCCACACTCTGGCCCGCATGCAGTCCCCTGATGTGCAGGCGAATGCGCTGCGTGCAATTCTGGCCGAAATCAACCAGCCAGACGCCACGGCCCTCGGAGGTATCGCCGATGCGCGCGATGGATACCGGTTCGTTGATCTCATGCGCGCGCACCGGTGAAGTATCAGGATTCTCGATCTTCACGGGATCGTAGAAGACCTCGGAAACAGGCTTCCAGCTTGAATCGTCGAAACCAGGTTCGGACCAGCCCGGCTGTTCGAGACGGGCATCGTAGCGCTCGCCCTCACACAGGTCGGAGCAGACGATCGGTCCGAGCGCGGCCTTCCACCGGCGGTCCCATGCGTTCGAATAGACGTGCTCGATGCCGCCGTCCTCGTATTCGATCTCAAGCTGCGCGAAAACGCCGAGTCGATCGCCGTAATAGTTCACGTAGCCGCCGTCGAAGCCGAGACGTCCGCGGTACCAGCCGTCGCCGAGCCAGAATCCCATGGCATTGGCGCCTTCGGCAAGTTCGCCGGTGACGTCGTAGGTCCAGCATTGCACGCGCTGCTCGTAGTTGGTCCATCCGGGGATCAACGCGTCATTGCCGATTTTCACGCCGTTGATCTCCGCTTCGACCAAGCCAAGCGCGCTCAAATACAGGCGTGCGCGCTTCGGCTTGGCCTTGAGCGCGATCTCCGTGCGCACTAACGG
>CAVEVJ010000235.1:0-5177 GCA_963619075.1 Acidaminococcaceae bacterium | reverse complement strand
GAACGCGGCCGTCTCGTCATCCATCTCTTCCTGGGCATAACCCCAGTTGCCCTGCTGTTCCGGTGGAATTGTAAGACCCGCACCGGCCGCGATGGCCGCGTACACCAGCGGATCGCATTGATCGGAAGTCGACTGCAAATCCAGGCGGGACAGCTGCGCATAGTCGGCGCGCATGGCACCGGAACCGCAATTTTCGATAACGACTTCCGGATGGCGGCGGCGCAGATCGTCAAGCCAATCCAGATAGGCACGGCAATGGTCGAGCAGTCCACTGCCGATGGATTCCGCTTCGAAATCGGTACCAACGCCGGGAACGGTGTTGTAGTCGAATTTGAAGAACACGGCACCGAAATCGTCGATCAGCCGGTCAACGGTGCGGGTCACGTGATCGCGGGCCTCCGGAGAACGGAAGTCGAGCAGATAACGGCCCGAATCGCATACGCGCACGCCGTGACGCTGGAAGAAGGCACTGTCGGGAAGCGTCTGGGCGAGAGGCGACTTCACACCGATCACCTCGGGTTCAAGCCACAATCCCAAACCCATGCCGTGGTCGCGGATGATATCGGCCAATCCCTTCAAACCGGCGTCGCCGAAGCGATTCGTGGAAGGCTGCCATTCGCCGACCATATCCCACCAACCACCATCGGTGCTGTCGTACCAGCCGGCGTCGATGCAGAAGATGTCGGCACCGACATTCGCCGCACCCTCGATGAGCGGAATCTCCTTCTCAAGGCGCGGATCGCCGAACAGCGTGTTCATGTAATCGTTGTAGACCACGACCCCTTGCGTACGTTCGAACTGCTCCAGACGCCCCAGCTCACGCGCCTTGGCGGCACGCAAAGCACGGCGCTGCAACGTCATCTCGGCGACGGACTGCTGCCAATCGCCTCCCGCGATGGCGAACGAGACCGGCACCGACTCGAAATCATTGCCTTCGCCAAGGTTCGTGAACCACTGGTGATCCTGGAATTCCGGTCCGAACGCCGTAATGTGCAGACCCGGGTCGTCTTCGCCGACTTCCCATTCCCACGGGCCGTTATGTTCGATCTGCCACATGACGGAGAAGTCGCGTACCCTATGCTTCGAACCGCTCACTTCAACGATTCCGGCGGGCTCGTGCACGCCGGTGCTCCATGTTGAGGTGGAGCTCAGTGCGAAGCGAGAGCTGGATTGGCCCGGATTGATCTTCTGGTTGCGGTCACGTACCGCGACTTCACGCAGCGGGCGGGCGCGCCAATCATTCTCGACCGCCCAGGCGGCATCTCCCCAGAAAATCTGGGAATGCTTGACCTTGCCGCAGTTGACGCGCATGGGAACGGTCAGGTTTAGCGATGAGATGGCTTCGATAGGCAACGGTTTGGCGGAACTGAGTTTCGTGTAGGTGCGCACCGCGGAGAGATTCGGCCAAGCCTCGAAAACGGAGACAACCACCAAACCATTGCGGCTGTTGACCTCTTCGGTATTAAACGTCTGTTCGCCGCCATGATGTTCCGCGCTGTCCCGTTCCGCCGCAATCGGCTCGAACACACGATTTCCGGGCTCAAGATCGGCATACGGGGCAAACTGCGTGATTTCCAAGCGATACGGATCCAGCGAGGAACCGTCGTCATCACCTTCTTCAGCGAAAGGCATGCTGGCAACTGCGCTGACAAATCGCAATTTGCTGCCGGCGACCGTGGAAATCAGCGACAGGCGATTGTCTTGCGCACCGGTATTCGCTGCAAGCACTTCCACGATCGGCCGCGGATCGCGCTCGAACACAAGCCTTCCATCGTCGGCAATACGACCGTTGGGACTGGTCATGTTTCGCCCTGCAACGTTGCACATGCGCACGGGGGCATCGCCGGACGTGTCGAACGTCATGGTGACGACGCCGTTGCCCCATACGAGGCGACCGTCCTGCTGCGGAAGCAATGGAATCATGGTGCGTTCGAACATGTCAGCTCCTTTGCTCACGCCCGGCACTGGGCGTATATCGATTGATGTAACTAGGCACTAGTGTATGCAATGTACCAATCTCTCCGTTGCAAGTATCTCAGATATTTCATGCCACACGTGTTACGAAACGGGCAATCGCACGGAAAACGCAGAACACGCATGCCAGGGGGCACGACGGAACCGCAGTAACCGCAATAAAGGAATTCCATCGGGCATCGCAAGAAAATTCAACGGAAGATTCAATGGAAGATTCAACAGAAATCCGGATTGAAATCCTGACGTAGGTCTTGACGGAAGTTTTTGGAGGTATTTCGGGGGTTCCGTCAGGAGAATCGCAGATACTGGACGAACTCCACCGGCATCTCGCTGCTTCCGGTGATGTTGCTGAATCCCAGAATCATATCTTCGGATTCAAGACCTTCGACGGACGTCCATGTCTTCGACTTCGAAAGGTCGAAACCTACGGCCTGCTCCACATCCGACACCGGGTTGCCGTCGGCGTCCACCAACGCGTCCTTGATTTCCTCAAGATCGGACGCGCTCATGATTTCAGCGGGCTTGGTGATGTCTCCTCGATCATTCACTTCGGAGAAAGTCTGCACATCGGTCGCAATCATATGAATCTGTCCGGCCGAAACCATGGCAAGCAATCTTGCGGAGCCGTCCTGCGCGGCCGAATCGCCGATATTGATCGACGTATCCATCTGCACAAGACGACTGTCCTCGATATTCTCGCTGGCAACGAAATCACTGCCGAGCTGATCAAGTTGGTCGGCATACTGACCCATATTGATGCCTTCGACGCGCAACTCGGCATCGGGACCCTTGGTGAGGTAGGAAACCGTGAACGCCACCACAAGACCGACCACAATGGCTATGATGAGCGCGTATGAGAGGAAATTCTGCTTGAAATACGGCCATTTCTCGTTCATCGGCAGCTCGCGCAGGGTTTTCCACTTGGATTGCTTCGCATACACGTTGCTTCTCGAAAGCTCGGACACAGCGGCCTTCTGCTCTTCGGAAAGCCTGAAATCCCCTTGACCGCCACCCTGCGTTCCCAAAGCCATGTCTTCCTCATTTCATATCGCTCGCCCAAGCACAAAGCGGCCTGCGTCGAGTCCGTTCGTGCGGATTCTTCCGTCACGACTCCGCATATAACTGCGGGCAGTCTACACCATGCCGCTTTGATTCGGCTGTGCGCGGACCGCCCGCCATGCTACGTTTCCCGTGATTACGGCGATTGTTCAAGGCTCGGTTTGCCGGCTTGTTCGGCTTACCCGACCTGTCCGGCGTTCAGCCACGCAGGAACACCGACATTTCGGTCTCGCCACGATTCGCCCATGCGAAGTACGGCACAAGCGTGGCCTCGCAATCCTCACGTTGAACCGGCTTCCACTCGGCATACAGCGATTTTGATTCCGGATCGCCGTCCACGACCTCACGCCATGCGGGGATGGTAAGCGTGACCATCGGCCGATCTACGGCGTCCACCTCGCCAAGCCCCTGCTCATTCTGCCCTGCCGCACCGGCATGGAAGATGACATCGTTGACCTTGATCAAATCGGCATCAGCCGCGATTCGCATGGTGTCGGCATGCAGCAGATGCAGGTTCGCTCCGTTATCCACGCTTTCCGCACAGTAAACGATCGGACCGCGTACGAACACGACCTTCCCGACATCCTCACGTACCAGCGGATTAGCCGCGACCATCTTCACCGGCATGGGGAAGTCGAAGGAGACCACGTCGCCGGTGCCCCATTCGCCGGTCAGGTAAAGATACCCGTCCTTGACTTTGCGGGAGATGACCGAATCGCTTTCGACCTGAATCGCGTCGGCCGCGCACGCTCCGCCCGCCCATGCGGGAAGCCGGAAAGCAAGGGTGAAGGCTTTGGGAGGGTTCGCATCGGAAGTCTCCACGGTAATCGTCGCGGAACCTTTGCCATGCCAAGGCATGTCGGCATGCACATCGAGGGAAACCTTGGAACCATTGAGCTCGCAGGACACCATGCCACCCATGTACAGATGCGTGTACAGCGTGGAGAAGTCGTCGGCCAGCGTGTAGGCGTACTGCTGCACGCTCTCGACCATGCGGGCGATGTTCGGCGGGCAGCAGGCGCAGCCGAACCACTTCTGACGAACCGGCTTGACATGGAATTTGCGCTCGTCATGGTGGCATGCCTCGGGCACGACCTCGAGCGGATTCACATAGAAGAAGCTTTTGCCGTCGAGCGCCATGCCTGCCAGCGTGGTGTTGTACAGGGCCGATTCCATGACGTCCGCATATTCGGATTTCGGCTGGATCTGCAGCATGCGACGTGCGAAGAACGCGAGCGCAATCGCGGCGCAGCTTTCCGAATAGGCGGTGTCGTTGGGAAGATCATAGTTGAAGGAGAATGCCTCCCCCAGATGCGTGGCTCCGATGCCGCCCGTGATGTACAGCTTCTTATCGACGATGTTGCGCCACAGCGTCTCGCAGGATTCCAGCAGCCTCCGGTCGCCGGTGACACGGGCCACGTCGGCCACGCCTGAGTAGAAGTAGGTGGCGCGCACCGCATGGCCGGTCGCCTCGTCTTGTTCCGTGACCGGTCTGCTCGCCTGATAGTAGGCGTAGTTTTGTTCACGTGGCTCGTAGTTGCCGCCATCCTCTTCGGCGCGGCGTCGGTCTTCCATTTCGAAGTAGAGCGGCTGTTGGCCGCGTTGGCGCACGAAGTACTCGGCCAGATCGGCATAGCGTTGTTCACCGGTGATTTCGGCAAGTCGTATGAGCGCCATTTCCGCGATTTCATGGCCCGGATATCCGTGCAATTTGCCTTCTTCGGTACCGAATCGTGAATCGATGTAATCGGCGAAACGGCAGGCTGCGTCGAGCAGCTTGCGCTTGCCTGTCGCCTCGTAGTACGCGATCGCACCCTCGGCCAGGTGACCGAAGCAATACATCTCGTGATGGTCCTTCAGATTGGTGAAGTGCCTATCCATGCCGTTGAGAATGTAGTAGGTGTCGAGATAGCCGTTGTCGAGCTGGGCCGCGCATACGATATCGATCGCGGCATCGGCCGTGGCTTCGAGTTCGGTGTCCGGATGGTGGGTCAGCGAATAGCCGACCGCTTCGATCCACTTCGAAAAATCGGTGTCCTGGAACACGAATCCGTAAAACTTGTCGGGATCCGGGTTCGCTGGGTCTTCCGGCAGCGCCTCGAATCCACGAAACGTGTAGGTAGGCGGCACGAAGGCCTTGCCCT
>CAVEVJ010000234.1:0-20553 GCA_963619075.1 Acidaminococcaceae bacterium | reverse complement strand
TAGTCGAGCATATTGGTTTTCGACATCGACATGAACATTCCCGCCGAAAGCACGGCGACATCCTCGTTGAACACCGCGTCCAACGGCAGCTGTTCACTGAGTTTCGGCCAGCGCTGCAGCACCGCAAGCATGCCTCCGACCGTGAAATCAAGCATCAGATCGGTTTTGAGATCCACGCCGTCAGATTCAAGGCCCAGAACATCGATGAGCGTGAGCCTGCCGAAATCACGTAACGATGCGATGAGCTCCGGTGAACTGTGAGGACCGGCCAGCAACGCCAACCGACCAAGACGCTGCCTCTGATCGGGATCTCTCAGCAGCGCGGTCACGTGCTTGCGCCATTCGTAATCCGGGTCCCAATCCACGTCGGGAAGCGTCGGCCTTGGCGTGTTCTCCACGGCGTGCTGAATGGCGGAATCGGCAAGTTCCGGCAGTCCCGCGAAATGGTAGTAGAAGGAATTGCGATTCACGCCCGCCGTACGCACGACGTCGGTCACGGTGATCTTACGGTACTCCCGTTCGGAAAGCAGCTCCCAGAACGCGTTCTCCAAGCGTTCTCTGGCTGGCAGTATTTCGGAATCTCGGCGCGGGCGCGGCATAGCAGCCTCCTGTAACAAATTAGTCACGCTGTCTACAAACATGATTAACTGTACAGAATGTTTAGAACAAATCGTGTTATTTCCGCTGCACCTTGGGATTTCTTGCGAGCGCGGCCTGCAGCAGAATCATCAACGCTTGGTTGATGTTCTTTCGTTCCTCACCGTTCAGTCCGACGTATGTGCCGAGCATTTCCGGTATGACCTTCGGTCCGGCCGCCATCATTCCGGAGATGCTGCCCGCTCCGGACGCTTCCAGAACCGAGAACAGCGCGTCCACGGCATGTTCGCGTTGCTCTTTGGAAAGACTGGAAAGCCAGTTGTTCAACGATTTGTTGAACACTACGGAACTGTCTGCCACGTCTTCCACTTTGGCGAATTCGATGCCGTGCATCTGCCATGAGAACGCGAAATGCTGCATGATGCCTTCCACGTCCGATTTGACCACTATGCACCGTTCCGGGGTTTCGAGGACCATGCCCACTACGGAGGAGTCCGGCACGATTTTCGTGATTCGGTCGCATACGCTTGCGTATTCGTAGCCGCGTACCACCGCTTCCGGGAAGCCCGGTCCGTCCAGCGAGTAGATGTGTTCAATGCGGTCCTTGATTTCGTCGGATGCGTTCATTGCCGCGTATACCGCCAGATTCCCACCTTTTGAATGGCCGGTAAGTATGATCGGCCCCTGCCATAGGCTCGCCACATCGTTCAGATACTGCGCTGCGGAAACCTGTGCCGGCACCGGATACTGGAAGGCCATATTGAAGTCTTCCTTCCATCCGACGAGTGAGTCGTCGGTACCTCGGAACGCTATGATCAATGCGCCCGAAGGAATGCGATAGGTGACCGCGGCGAATTGCGTTTGCTCTTCGTTGTCGAATTGCTCCCGGTATCCGCTCATCTCGATATCCGCGAATCGTGGGTTCGCCGCGACCGCACTGTAGAAGTCGTGGGTGACCTGCGGGTCGACCAATCCGATGCTTTCCACATCGTGCTCTTCCCTATCCGCAACGTGATGCAGTTCGTCGTCGGCATGCGCGATGGTCACCCCACAGTAGGGTGCATGGTGCAGCGCGCGCAACGACGCCACCGGGCGTCGAATCGAAAAATCCATGGTGAAGGTTCTCGCACGTCGTTTGAATGTGGAGTATTTCGTGATGAGATCGTCCAGTTTTGCGATGGATCGCGGTACGTCGTCATAAGAAAGCTGAGCCAGAACAAGCGCGTCGGCGGCGCGGAACGGCAGGGCCGCGAAGTTGCGCGTTTCGCTGCGTGCGTAGTCGATGATATTGCTCATTCGCGTATCCTTCCCTTCCGTGCATGAATCTCCCCTTTATTATGCGCCGAATCGAAAGACGTTCCACACTTGTTCACTCATATTGGAATCGTGGTTTCGCCGCATACAGGACGTTCGGCTTACGCCGAATCCGCTCGTGTACACTTGGGCCGCATGAATCCGTTTGATCTCTTTCTGCAGTGGCTTGCCGCAAATTACAACAAGCTCATACTTTTGGCCGTCATACTGGCGATCGCCTTCATCGGCGACAAAATCCTCACACGCGTCGTACGCAAAATCCTTTACAAATCGCAAGTGCCGAACGCTTCCATATTCGTCAATATCCTGCGTGTGGTGGTGTGGGTGCTGGCCATCGCCACAGTGCTCGAACCGGTGTTCGGAGTGAGCCCGACCAGCCTGTTCACCGCCCTCGGCATCGGCGGCCTTGCCGTCTCCCTCGGCTTGAAAGACACGATATCCAATGTGATCGGCGGGTTCGGGCTCATGGTCGGCCGGGTCATCCAACCGGGAGATATGGTCAGCGTGGCCGGCACCAAAGGCGTGGTGCAGGACATCAACTGGCGGCAGACGATCGTTCACGAACGCAATGGCAACGAGATGGTAATTCCGAACTCCATTCTGAACACCGCTTCGCTCGAAAAGCTCGACCCCATCAACGAATGCCTGGTCACGGTGCCGTTCACCGCGAAATCCGGCTCCAACGCGCAACAGGTCGAACAGGAGGTGATCGCGGTCGTGAACGAGAAGGCCGGCGAGTATTTGAACCCGAATTACCGGACGGACGTCCGCCTGAGCGGTTTTTCACCCTACGGCATCGAAGGCAGCGTATACGCGTACGCCAAGAGCGGTCTGCAGCTTTCCGTGGTCGCGGACGCCGTAGCACTTGCGATCGCTGATTGCGGCTATCTGGAACATCGTGCGATCAATCAGTGACGCCGATTGGAACAATATTCCAAAACAAATATTGCCGTGCCACGACGTAACCGTTGTGGCACGGCAATATTTATGCGAAAAGTCTCACTACAGCAGATAGTAAAGCGTTCCGCCCACCGTAATGAGTACGAATAGAATCATGCCCACGTTGCCGAGTACGGCTTTCATGCGCATTCCCTTGGGCAACTCCTCCGGCGCGGTATAGAATTCGAAATTTCTGCGCTCTCGGATGAGCAGTATCGTTCCAACCACGATCAACACGAAATACGCCAGGAAATACACGCAAAACGCGATCATGCTGCCCATGTTCTGGCTTATCCATTGCGCGCCCGCATCAATCTGTCCGTTTTCGATGTTTCTCTGCGCGGCTTCCAGCGAATCGAAATCCATATTCGAGAAAATCCACGGTGCCAGTACGCCTCCGTTGAAGTTGATCAGCATGTGCATGGCCGCCGAATAACGCAGCTTGCTGGTACGCATGTACACGTATCCGAATATGAGTCCCAAACCGAACGCGTAGAAGAACTGGAACATATTCAGATGGAACAGGCCGAACGCCACTGCGGAAATCAGAATCGCGGTTTTCTCACCGTATTTGCGCGTATGGTCGATGAGCTGCTTGCGGAACATCCATTCTTCGAAAAACGGTCCGAGCACCACCATGAACACGACGTTCCATATGTCCGGAGTTAACGCCAGTTCGGAGACTCTATTGGTCGCCTGTCCGCCCGACGCCGCCATCGAACATACCGTGCCGATAATCGATCCGAGGCACATGATCGGGAAGCACATGACCAGCAGTTTGAAGAACATTCCCGGCTTCATGTCGAACCGTTGAGTCCGCGCCACCGATACCTTGCGCATGACGAGCACCGCAATCGGCATAGCCACGAAGTACAGCGGCAGGCTCGACGATACATATACGCCCCAGTTCGGCAGATCATCCACACCCAGATACAGGTACAACGCCGCTGATATCACCATTGCCAATGCAAGCCACAGCACAACCAGAACGCTCAACCCTGCGCCGACACGAGAAAAGTCACGTCGTGCGTTCTTCAGCAACTCCATATACGGGTTAGGATTCCCATGCTGCGGCGGCTGGTTTCCCCACGCCTGCACAGATTGCCGCGTATTGCGCGGCTGCTGGTTGGATGGCGGAGCGGGAACCGGCGGAGTGGGAGGATTCGGAACCGGCGGATTCGGAGCTGGAGGATTCGGCGGAAAAGTCATTTAACCCTTCTCTCGATGCTGAAAATACTGTTCCAATAAAAAAACTGACGTTCAGAATCGTTATACCACCATTCTGAACATCAGCTCGGAATCGTTGAGATCGTCAGTATTCACGGCTGTCGTCATAGTAAAGCCGGAGCGATATTTAGGATTACTTCCGTATCGCTCCGGCAAACTTCCGGTTAACCTGATCGCGTCCGCTACTCCAGCACACCTTCGATGAGGGTGGAAATGAGGTCCGTATAGTTCAGACCGGTGGCATCCCACGCCTTGGGGTACATGGAGATCGGAGTGAAGCCCGGCATGGTGTTGATCTCGTTGACCATCACTTCACCGTTCGGCGTCACGAAAGTGTCGACTCGGCTCAGACCGGCGCCGTCCACCGCCTTGAAGGCTTTCTTTGCGGTTTCACGCACGATTTCGAGGGTCTCCTTGGGCAGGTTGGCCGGCACTTCCACGTGGCTGGCTTCGGCATCCACGTATTTGCTGTCGAAATCGTAGAATTGGTCGCCGTCTTCGCTTCGCTTGTCGAGCACGATCTCACCAGGCCAGCTTGCCTGCGGTTCGTCGCCGGCCTTCGGGCACAGCACCGCGCATTCGATTTCACGTGCGTCAATGCCCTGTTCGATCAGGACTCGCCAATCGTGACGGGAGGCTTCGAATACCGCGGCCGCGAGTTCGGCAGCATCGTCTTCGCGCTCCACTTTGGTCACACCGAAGCTGGAACCGGCACGGGACGGCTTGACGAACAGCGGATATCGCAATCCAGCTTCCTTCACTTGGGCGAGCATGTCCTCGCCATTCGCAGAGAAGGCCGAATCCGCATCATAGGAACGTACGTCAAGAGTGATGCCCGGAGCCACGGGAATTCCCGCGGCGGCAAGCAGCACCTTGGTGTAGTGCTTGTCCATGCAGGTGGAGGACGCAAGCACGCCGCATCCGACGTACGGCACGTCCATCATCTCGAACAGTCCCTGGATGGTACCGTCCTCGCCGTACGGACCGTGCAGTACAGGCAGCACCGCGTCCACATGACCCAGCGGGCTTAAGGTGCCATCGTTCTCGCGGGCAAAGAATCCATCCTTGCCGAGGGCCACGTCCAGTACAACGTCTTTGGCCCCATCGACCTTTTCGACGGTCGGCATGCCTTCGCTCATGTTCCATCCGCGGGGGTCTTCGCCGTCGACTATCCACTGACCGGCTTTGGTGATGCCGATCGTGATGGCCTCGAATTTGCTCTGATCGAGCGCACGCAGCACTCCGGCGGCGGAGATGCACGAGATCGAATGTTCGTCGGCTTTGCCGCCGTACATTACGACAATACGTTTTTTCGTCATGTTCGTCTTACTCCTCGCTGATTGCGTCGTCGAAAAGTTCGGAAAGCATCTGCGCGCAGGAGATGCCATCGGAAAGTACTCGGCTCATGGCGGAGGCAAGCGGAGTGGCCACGCCGTACTGCTTGCCGAGCGCCACCACGGCGTCGGTGGTCGGCACGCCTTCGGCGACGCCGTTGCTGGCCTTGGTAGCCTCCTCAACACTCAGTCCCTTGCCGAGATTCGCGCCGAATGTGTAGTTGCGGCTCAATGGCGAACCGCAGGTGGCGATCAGGTCTCCCACGCCGGCGAGTCCGGAAAAGGTCTTCGGGTCGGCGCCCGCGGCCTTCCCCAAGGCGGTGAGTTCGGCCAGTCCTCGGGTCTCGATCATCGCCGCGGTGTTCTCGCCGTAGCCTGCGCCACGGGCCATGCCGACAGCCAGTGCGACCACGTTCTTCAGCGAGCCGCACATTTCAAGGCCGATCACGTCACGGGTCACGAACGCACGGAAATAATCGGTGGTGCAGGCTTTCGCGATGGTACGCGCATTATCGATATTCGTGCAGGCCACCACGGTTGCGGCCGGCTCGCGGTCCGCTATCTGCTTGCTCAGATTGGGGCCGGAAATCGCCGCGAAACGTTCCTCCGGCAGGTCGAGCGTTTCCATGACCACTTCGTCCATACGCTTGCCTGTGGTGCGTTCGATGCCTTTCATCAGGGATGCCACGAGCGCCGTCTGAGGAATGAGGTCCTTGAATTCCGCGAGCGCCACGCGTGCGAACTGCGCCGCGATCGCCACGATTACGATGTCGGCGTTCTCCACGGCTTGTGCACGGTCTCCTGTGGCGGTCATGTTGCTTGGCAGCACTTCCACGCTCGGCAGGCGTACACCGTTGTGATGGTGGTCTCGGATGCCTTCCACGATTTCCGGCTCGATTGCCCACATGGTCACATTGTTGCCGGCATCTGCCAGTACTTGGCCGAAGGCCGTTCCCCAAGCGCCCGCGCCCAGTACCGTCACGTTCGTCATTGTCTCGCTCCTTGGATCGCTCCCGCGGATTACCGCCTTTAACGTTGCCTTCACTATGCTACAGCCGACTCGGTATGGACTCCGGCATCCATGCCACGCACTCAGGAGACCATCCGCACTTTGTACACGTTTTCATGGATTTTCGTGTACACGTTGTACACGTTTTTACATAATTTCGTGTACAATACTTGTAATCACACCACGATTCACGATTGGTTCGACAGGCGGATTCCATGGCATATATGAAACGCAAAATCGAAAGCACCGTCATCGAATGGGCGCAGTCCCACGACACCCACCCTCTACTGATTCGCGGCGCGCGCCGCATCGGCAAGACATGTCTCGTCAAGCAGATCGGCCGCACCATATTCAACGGCAACATAGTCAATCTTGATTTCCAGACCGACCTGGATACCATCGAAAAAATCTTCGACGTGCCGACCAACGAACCGGATGCGATTGTCCAACGTATCCAGGAATACACCGGACAACAGTGCAGACCCGACGAAACGCTTTTGTTCTTCGACGAAATCCAACTTTCCGAGAAGGCCCTTAACTCACTACGTTTCTTTTCCGGAACGCGATGGCGCATCATCGCAACCGGCAGCCTCCTGGGTGTCACCGTCAGAAAACGCAAACTTCCGTTTCCTTCGGGCATACGCCAGCTAGACATGCACCCCATGGATTTCGAAGAGTTCCTTTGGGCTCTTGGCGAAGAATCATTGGCGAACACCATCCGCAACCACGCATACAGCATGGATTCCATGCTCATGCACGATAAGGCATTGGACCTCTACCACCGTTACCTCATCGTCGGAGGCATGCCAAAAGCCGTGGAAGCTTACCGAGAAACCGGCTCATTTGCCGAAGTTGCGCAGGAACAGCAGGAGATCGACAGCACGTACATCAACGACATGACCGACCCGGACAATGGCATCAGCGGAATCTCTGCTAAACGCATTTGGGAAAGCCTACCCAAACAGCTGTTACGCTCCTCCACTAAAAAATTCAAATATTCAGAGGTCGTTCGCGGTGGTCGGCGGCGTCGGTTGATGGAGCCTCTTGAATGGCTCGAAGCCGCTGGTACCGTATCCCGCAATGAGATGACGAAAGACATGACGCCGCCATTGACCGAGTATTGCGACGAAGAAGGCAGCTTCTTCAAAGTGTACGTCGCCGACACCGGCATCATGTTCCACAAGTTCGGAATCAGCGCCGAGCTGTTTCTTGCACCGGACTCGGCAAGAACACTATCGTCGGACTTCCGTGGCGCATTGGCTGAAAACTATGTGATGCAGTCGTTGCGCAGCAATGGAATCAAGACATTCTACTGGACACCTGAAGGCAATAGTCGCGGAGAGTTGGACTTCGTATTCCAAAACGGGGCCGCGCAGGCGATTCCGGTCGAAGTCAAATCCGCACGCAACGTCACCGCAAAGAGTTTGGCGAAGTTCGTGAAAGAGGGCAACTCACCTCATGCATACCGTCTGTCCGAACGCAATTTCGGATTGGACACGGTCGCCGACACAAACGTGCCTTTGCGCAGTCTCCCCCTGTACGCGACGTTCGCCATTGCAGCCGATTGATCGGCATATTCATCTCGTACGGAGGAATACGCTGATCGATCGGTTGCCGAAGAGATTGAAGACTACTCCTTCACACGCTTCATGGCACGGTAGTCCCAGTATCCTTCCGGAGCCTGCTCGCCGCGGATTTCAGCCATGATCTTGGTCATGCGCACACGGATGCGCCTGGTCAGCTCGTCCGCCAGCTGTTCGGGCACTTCCTCGCCCCATTGCTCGCAATCGGCCAGCAGGTCCGAATAATCCAACGCTTCATCAAAGCACATGACCACGTTCTTGCGAGGCCATGGCCACCAATGGTTGATGCTTGCCGCACCCCACGTCACGGAACAATACAGCGGAATCTGGTAGCCAAGTTGTCTGGAGGCTTCAAGCGTGATCACGCCGACGCCGTTCTTCATGCTCATCGGCCATTTCTGCGGGTCACGCGTCACCGTTCCTTCCGGCCACACCGTCAGCGGACGTCCGGACGTAAGAATCTCAATGGATGCCGCCTCAATGGCTTTGGCCTTGCCGGAACGGCGCTGCACCGGCTGCATGCCTACCAACTGGAACCATTTGCCGATCAGCGGCCACTTGGCCATTTCGGCTTTGGCCATATATCTCGGACGACGTCCTTGATGGAACAGGCCGACCATCGGCACGAACACGTCGTACATGGTCACGTGCGTTGCCGCCGTAACGAACGGGCCGGTTTCCGGAACATGTTCGAGTCCCCAAGCCCGCACTTTGCTTCGGTTACGCATGACGATGTCGCAACCGGTCAGCAGTCGGTGCGTGGCCTTGGGATTCTGCGCTTCGATCTCCGCCGTATTCGCCGTTCTCGGACCGGTCGGGAAGTCGTAGGTGGGATCAACAAGATGATGTTTTTTGGCGAGCTTCGCCACTTGCTCGTCGCTGAGCGGCTTCACTGCGGAGCGCGGCGACGGTTTTCCTTTGGATGCCATGCGTTCCATTGTGCCACGTACGTCGGAGTTGCGACCTATCTTGGAATCAGCCTTCCGCATACACGCCCATATATACGCATATACACGGAACGGCGGAATCGATGACCTCTTCACTTTCCATCGATTCCGCCGTCCAGTTCGGTCTTTCAATTGTTTACTTCACTTCAGTTATCGCTTCACTTCAGTTATATTGTTTTGGCAGTCTCCGGATCATTCATCCCTGTTACACGGTTACGCGCGTTCATCCCACGATACTTGGAATCTTCGCCGCACCGGCCTGCCCGATGTTGTCAATCTTGCCTTGCAGCTTGTTGACCTGTTCCTGCAATGCCGTGATCTGCTGCACCTGCTGATAGATGATCAAATCACGAACATCGGGCATCCCTTGTCCGCCTCCGCCTGCGCCGATGACCGCAAACGCCGCGGTAGCGATGTCATAGCTGTCAAACGCAGGACCTTTACCGGACCGACCCTCACCCGTTCCATCATTTCCGACAAGTTCAGCGCTCTCGTCAGAAGTCTCGCGCCTAACTGCTTCGTCCCTGATGGACTTGGTGTTCTTCCAGCGCGCGACGCAACGTTCGATCCGCTTCGCCCCGATGAGGGAGGGTTCAAGTCCCGCATCGCGGAAAATCCTGCGGGCCGAATCTCCCTTGAGATATCGGCGTACGCACTCGACTTTGAATCTGTCGGAGTAGGTGATACGGGTCGCGCTCACTTCCTTGACCGCCGGAAGAGACCGCAGGTACGCGGCCTCCTTCAACGTGAATAATCCCTGACTACCAGTCATGAGTACCCCCTTGAACTACCTGAAAGACAATCATGCCTGTCGAGGCGTATCAAAAGCGTATCTCAGGGGCATTTTCAGAGATTCCCACCCATCCGCATCCCTTTTGAAGTCTCCATCCAAGCAAGAAGACGAATGCAGAAAAGGCCGGCATTCCTAAAAATATCGGCCTTTATAGTTCACGAAAGGTGAAAATCAGTCAAAATCAGCGCCCAGGGCTGCCAACTTACCACGGAAGTCGGCATAACCTCGGTCGATCAGGGAGATTCCCTGTACATTCGAAGGGCCTTCCGCGGTCAGCGCCGCAATCAGGTGGCTGAATCCGCCGCGCAGATCCGGCACGTCGATGTCGCGGCCGGTCAGCGGAGTCGGTCCAAAGATCACTGCGGAATGCTTGTAGTTGCGCTGCTGGAAGCGGCACGGCAAAGAACCGAGGCATTCACGATACAGCTGAATCGTGGCACCCATCTGCACCAGCGGCTTGGTGAATCCGAAACGATTCTCATACACGGTTTCATGCACGATGGAAAGACCTTTCGCCTGGGTGAGCGCCACAACCAGCGGCTGCTGCCAGTCGGTCATGAAACCGGGATGCACATCGGTTTCGATGGCGACCGGCTTCAAGTCTCCGCCCGGATGCCAGAATCGAATACCCTTGTCGGTAATGTCGAACTCGCCGCCGATCTTGCGGAACACGTTCAGGAAGGTCATCATCTCCGGCTGGGTGGCGCCTTTGACGAAGATATCGCCATGCGTGGCAAGCGCGGCCGAAGCCCAGGATGCGGCCTCGATGCGGTCGGTCAGCGAAGTGTGCGTATACCCCTTGAGTTCCTTGACACCTTCGATGCGGAAGGTACGATCGACATCGACGGAGATGATCGCGCCCATCTTCTGCAGCACGCACACCAGATCCATGATTTCGGGTTCGGTGGCGGCGCCGGAAAGTTCCGTCTTGCCTTCGGCCAGGACCGCGGCGAGCAGCGTCTGCTCGGTGGCGCCTACGGACGGATACGGCAGGTTGATCTTGGCTCCATGCAGCCCGTTCGGAGCGGTGATATGGATGCCGTCCGCATGCTCCTTGTCGACATTCGCGCCCAGCTTGCGCAGGGTTTCCAGATGGAAGTCGATCGGACGTCCGCCGATGTTGCAGCCGCCGAGAGCCGGAATGAACGCCTCTCCCAAACGGTGCAGCAGCGGGCCGGAGAACAGAATCGGAATGCGGGAGGACCCGGACAGCGTATCGACGTCGGCAACGTCGGCCAGCTGCACGGTGGATGCGTCAATCGTGACGATGCCGTTCGCTCCGTCCACGTCCACGTCCACGCCGTGCAGGCGCAGCAGGTCGGAAACCACATGCACATCGCGGATTTCCGGAACGTTCTTCAGCACGGACTTGCCCGGGGCGAGCAATGCGGCCACCATGGCCTTGCTCACGAAGTTCTTCGCGCCACGCACCTTGATGGTGCCGTTCAGCGGCTTGCCGCCGACGACGTGCAGAATGTCGCTGTTCTTCTCAGACACGCTCAACCTCTTTCGCTTCTTTACAGGACTCAAGCATGAAACACACTACCGCCAAGTCTGCCACAAGGACTGTAGCGGAACGCACAAATACCGCTTTCGGCGCAGTGTCTCCCAATTTCGTACGATTCCAGGCCGCCGGAGCGGCCGAATCGCACAGTCAATGGTCGAAACGGGCCCGGTCAGACCGCGGACTTGATGCTACGTGCCAGATTCGCGTCCCACATGGCTCCGGTGGCGCTCATAACCGCATTGGCACCGGCATTGCGGTATGCGAGATAGTCTTCGGGACGGATCACGCCACCAACGCCCACAATCGCAAAATCAAGTCCCAGTCGCTCACGAATCGCGCTCAGGCGGGCAACCATATCGAGACCGGCGCCACGAATCGCGTTGCCGCACACTCCGGAACGGTCGCGTCCCTCCCCCGGCAATGCCTGGTTGCCGTCGGCGTCAACCAGCTTCGCGGAAATCGTATTGATCGTGGAGAATCCCTGCACCGCGCCATGCGTCACGGTTTCCTTCACCATGGTTTCCAGATCGGCATCGTTCGGAATGTAGGCGAGTTTCACAATCAACGGACGATCGCCGATCTCGTTCTTCACGGCCTCCGTAATACGGCCGACCAGATGCGGATCATGGCACAGCAGACGATTGTGTCCCTCATTCGGGCAGCTGGTGTTCATTTCCATCAGACCGGCTCCCGTTTCGGCAACCAGTCGCGCGGTCGTAACATGATCCGCGATGTACGCGTCCTGATCCATGCCTTCCACACGCGATCCCTGGAAGCTTGGCACCAGCAACTGGCCGTCTCCGGCCGCGGCGATGGCCTTCTTCATGTCCGGCTGCCATTCATCCGGATCACGCGAGGGAACGCCGAAACTGTTGGAAATCGAAATCGGCAACTCATAACGGGTGTCGGCGAGCACGCCCTCATCCAACTCGTCGCTTCCCGGAACCAAGGAGCCATCCGCGTTCTTCGGATGCACGGCCAGCACGTTGGGGAACGCATTGCATCCCCAAGCCCGCGAGCGCACGGTCTTATACACCGCCAGGTCGAATCCCATGCGGAACGCCGCGGTGGTGAATTTCTCATTGAGCAGCGGCCCCGCAGGAATGCCAAAGGGCAGGTTCACCCGGAATCCGAGGAATTCTTCGGCGGACGGCTCCTTCGCTTCTTCACCGGCCGAATCATCGTTCAACACTTCGGCGAACGCGCCGAACGGGCCTTGCAGGTAATTGTCTTCATACGTGCGGTTGACATCGTAGAACGGGGCGAATTCCTGGCTCATACTTCTCTCCGAATGCTTGGCTATGCGGCAAAAACATAACCACCATACCGCGTATCGACGTTTGAAGGGGCGTTCCTCTCATTCGGAGGGAACCTGGGATTTCGGAATGGAAATGGTGATTGTGGTGCCTTTTCCCGGCTGGCTTGATATGGCGATGGTGCCGTGTGACATCAGCCGTAGTCGCTCACGGACGTTCGCCAAACCCACGTGGCTTCTGCCGTCGCCTTCCATATTGTCGATTCCCTCGATGGCTTGCGCGATGTTTTCCGTCAAGCCGTTGAGTTTGTTTTCGTCCATGCCCACGCCGTTGTCGGAAATCTCCACATGGACGATCCCCTGCCTTTCGCGTGTGCTGAGTTTGACCACGCCGCCTTCCGCCTTGCTCCCGATACCGTGTTTGATCGCGTTTTCGATGATTGGCTGCACGCTCAGCGCAGGAACGCGGAAGCTCGTGGTTTCGATGTCGTACAGGACGACGAGTTTGTCGCCAAAACGCATTTGCTCCAAGGAAACGTAACGTTTGACGTGCTGCAGTTCCATGGAGAACGGTATTGGCTCCGTACGGGCCACCGCATCCGTGTTGTCTCGCATATACGCGGAGAACAGCCCAAGCGCTTCTTTGGCTTTGGCTGTGTCCGTATCGCACATGGCCTGAATGGTGGAGAGTACGTTGCATACGAAATGTGGATTGATCTGGCTGACCATGATCTGCACACGTGCGGCATGCAGCAACGCCTTGAGCTCTTTTTCGTTCGCGATCATCTGACCGAAGTGGATACGGGACTTGTACCATGACACGCACGTTCCCAATACCGAGGAAGCAGCGAGATCGTACATGTTCGGAATGACCAAAGGATCATTCGTGCAACGCATGACCAGGTACAGCACGGCCAGATATATCAGGTATGCGATGAGGTTGTCGAGAGGGCGGCTGTCGAATAACGATCCAACCACCAGAATCGCCACACAGGTCATGACGCAAACGGAACCCGGATAGACCACAAGATCGTAGTATCCCGCCAACGTGACCGACACCAACGAAAACAACGCCGTCTGTATGTAGGAGTGAACCAGCGCGTCTCTTTTGCCGACAATCCGGTTGTTCACCATAAGGATGGTCGCGATCGCCGTGCAGGCCACGATGTACGGCAGGATGTTGCCCCAGCTCAAACCGTTCATGAGATTGCGCAGCACGCACATGACGATCAGGAACGGTTGGCAGAAAATGCACGCCCGACGCACCATGTCAAGATTGTCATAGGCAAGTCTGCGAAGATATTTCACCTGATTGAATTCAGGATAGCCAAGCGTGTACCAGTGCTCCAATACACGTCGCATGTAGTTCATATTCCGCTCACTTTCAGGCAGGCCTCGCAACCCCCACGTTGTTTACGAAGTATGGCAGAAAGCGCGGATGTGGCTTTCCACATGGTTGCAACGAAAACACTGGAGACACGACCCGCTTCCGGATTAGAGTGTGAATCATGTATGTGATTGCCGTGGATGATGAACCGCTGATCCTCAAGAGCATGGAACGGACTTTGATGAATGTGTTCCCCGATGCGCAAGTGGAGGGATTCTCAACATTTCAGGAAGCGGAATCCTTCGTACGGAGGGTATCGGCGCAGGATACGTCGGCACGTCCCGATTCCCTCGAATGCCGCGCTGAAATCGCATATGCATTCCTTGATCTGCGAATGCGCGGAGAAAACGGCCTGCAGATGGCGAAGGCAATCAAAGACGTCAGTCCGCATACGAAAATCATTTTCTCGACCGCATACGCCGGATACACGTTTGACCTACGCGGAGACGTCAGCGTCGGATACGTGATGAAACCCGTCACGGAAGACGATACACGCGACTGCGTGGCCCTGCTTGACCACGTGATGCGGCAATATCCGTCATACAGATACGATCGTTTGACGGATGCCGCGAACAGCGATCGCAAACAGTGGATAATTCGCACATTCGGCACATTCGAGGCGTACTTCCGGGGAGAGCCGATCTCCTGGGATTCACAGGAGGCCAAGGTTTTGCTGGCCGCATTGATCAACGCATATGGCAAGCCACTCACCAACAGCCAGATCGCGGACGTGCTATGGCCGGATGGCGACGGCAGACCGAACAACGATTTTCTGCTTGAGATCCGTATCCGTGGCATCGTCAAATCGTTACGTCGGACGTTGGATGCGGTGCATCCAACGACTGGAGAAATGATTCATCATGGCCGCAACACCACGAATATCGTGAAGAAGCCAATCGAAGGCCTGGTCACGCATTGTGACGTATGCGATATGCTACGCGGCAGCGCCTATGCCGCCAACACGTATTACGGCAAGTATCTGCCGGATTATCCGTGGGCTGAATTCCCGACGGAACGGCTTGATCCGGACAGATGATCGGTTGCGCCGCATACAACACAAAGGTTTGCCGGTAACGTTATGCCACCGGCAAATCCAACGCCCGAAAAAGGCTTCGCGCGGCTTCCGCCTCGCTCAGGCAGCGCCCTGCCGGCGGTGCACCACACCACCGACCGGCCATCGCGGCTAAATGACGCCGCGATCGGCCAACGGGCCCTGCCAGTCAGGATATTCGCCTTCTCGGGCGGATTCTATGGGCTGCACCGGCTCACGCTTGACCGGCAAGGTCTTCGGCTTGAACGGGAACTTTTCGGCGCGCATCTTCTCGTACGCAACGATATCGTCCTCATACTGCAACGTCAGATCGATATCGTCATAACCGTTCATCAAGCGCCAACGAATGTAGTCGTTCACTTCGAACGGCAACGTCACGTCGCCGCAGGTGACGGTGCGGTCTTCCAGACTCACGGTCATCTCCCGACCCGGCTCCTCGTCCAGCAGCTTCCACAGCAGCTCGACGGATTCCTGCGGCATGATCGCGGCCAGCACACCGTTCTTGGCGGTGTTGCCGTAGAAGATGTCGGCGAAACGAGACGAGATGACCACACGGAACCCGTAATCATGCAATGCCCACACGGCATGCTCGCGGGAGGAGCCGATGCCGAAATCGGGGCCCGCGACCAGAATCTGGCCCTGCTTGTATTCAGGCTGGTTGAGCACGAACTCCGGATCGCGACGCCATGCGTAGAACAGCGCGTCGTCAAAACCGGTCTTCTGCACGCGCTTGAGGAACACGGCGGGGATAATCTGGTCGGTATCGACGTTGGAGCGGCGCAGCGGCACGGCCACGCCGGTGAGGGTAGTCAGTTTTTCCATTTCAAAAGTCCTTACGATTCGCGGTTTCGCGATGGTTTACAGATCGGCCGGGGAGGAGATGGTTCCACGGATGGCGGTAGCGGCGGCCACGGCGGGCGATGCCAAATGCGTACGCGAGCCCTTGCCCTGACGTCCTTCGAAATTACGGTTCGACGTGGAGATGGAACGTTCATGAGCCACCATCTTGTCCGGGTTCATGCCCAGACACATGGAGCAGCCTGCGTTACGCCATTCGGCGCCAAAGTCCTTGAAGATCTTATCGAGGCCTTCTTTCTCGGCCTGCAGACGCACGCGGGAGGAAGCCGGCACCACGAGCACGCGGTGAATGTTCTCCGCCTTATGATGGCCCTTCATGATGGCCGCGGCTACGCGCAGATCCTCAAGACGGCCATTGGTGCAGGAACCGATGAACACGGTGTCGACCGCGATGTCCTTGATTGCCATTCCCGGCTTGAGGCCCATGTATTCGATGGCTCGCTGGGCCGCGGTGCGCTCGGTCTCGTCGTTGAAGGATTCCGGATCCGGAACGCTACCGGAGATTCTGATGCCCTGGCCAGGATTGGTACCCCATGTCACGTACGGTTCGAGGTCTTCGGCCTTGATGGTCACTTCCTTGTCGAACACGGCATCATCATCGGTCTTCAGCGTCTTCCAGTATTCGACGGCCTTGTCCCACATCTCACCTTCCGGAGCATGCGGACGGCCCTTCAGATATTCGAACGTCACTTCATCCGGCGCGATCATGCCAGCGCGCGCACCGGCTTCGATCGACATGTTGCAGATCGTCATTCGCGCGTCCATCGAAAGTTTCTTGATGGCCTCGCCGCGGTATTCGATGACATGTCCCTGGCCACCGCCGGTACCGATCTTCGCGATGATCGCAAGAATAATGTCTTTGGCGGTGACGCCCTTCGGCAGCTCACCCTCGATATTGACGGCCATGGTCTTGAACGGCTTCAGGCTCAGGGTCTGCGTGGCCATGACGTGTTCGACCTCGGAGGTACCGATGCCAATGGCCATGGCGCCGAACGCGCCATGCGTGGAGGTATGTGAATCGCCGCACACAATGGTCATGCCCGGCTGGGTCAGGCCAAGCACCGGAGCGAACGCGTGCACGACACCCTGGTCCGCGTCTCCGAGCGGACACAGGCGGACGCCGAATTCCTCGCAGTTCTTCTCAAGCGTGGTCAGCTGCAACGTGGAGGTCTCATCCGGGTTCGGACGGTCGATGTCAACGGTGGGCGTGTTGTGGTCCTCCGTGGCGATCAGCTGGTCGAGATGACGAGGCTTGCGTCCTGCCAGTCGCAGCCCTTCGAATGCCTGCGGGCTGGTCACCTCGTGCATAAGCATCAGGTCGATGTACAGCAAGTCAGGAGCTCCGTCGTTCCCCTTGCGTACCAAATGATCGGCCCAGACCTTCTCGGCCAATGTAGTTCCCATTGTGGAACCTCCTCGATTTTTCTCACTATTTTTCACGCGGGTATTGCCTTCCCGCATCGTTCGTGCTATAAGCCTATGGGGTTATGCACGTGTTGTAACCCCAACATGCCGGTATTTGAGATACCAGAACCGTTTTCTCAACTTGAGTTTGTTGAGATTCCAGCGTTTCTTCAGGTTCCGTCACAGCACCGCCGCCCTCCAAAGCGCAGCACATACAACACTACGACATCACATACGTTTTGCATTTCAATATGTGAGATGGCATAATCCGTCTTATGACCTCATCGAACACGCAAGACATCATGCCGAATCCGCAGCTCGGCGACGCCGAACCCGAAGCAACGCAATCCTATCAGACAACCGTAGGCAGCAATGAAATTCATTCCGGCGTAGGAGTGCTCGATAAGACCGTCAAAATCCTCGACGCGCTCGAATCCGGACCGGCAACGCTTGGACAGCTGGTTTCCGCGACTGGACTGGCACGTCCGACCGCACATCGCCTTGCGATCGCGTTGGAACGCCATCGTTTCGTGTTGCGTGATCAGCATGGACGATTCGTCCTCGGCTCGCGTTTCGCCGAACTCGCGGCGGCCGCCGGCGAAGACCGACTGCTGACGGCGGCGGGTCCGATTCTGCAGACGCTGTTGGACCGCACCGGCGAGTCCGCACAGATTTACCGCCGTCAGGGAGACATGCGCGTGTGCATCGCTGCCGTGGAACGCGCATCCGGCCTGCGTGACTCCATTCCGGTCGGCGCCATGCTTTCGATGGAAGCCGGTTCCGCCGCGCAGATTCTGCTGGCCTGGGAGGACCCGGAGCGACTGCATCAGGGACTGCGCCATGCCAAGTTCACTGCGGCCAAACTGTCCGCCGTCCGCAAGCGCGGATGGGCCGAATCGGTCAACGAACGAGACGAAGGCGTATGCTCGATCTCCGCGCCGATTCGTAACGCATCCGGCCAGGTGATCGCCGCAATCTCCATCTCCGGCCCTAACGGCCGTATGGGAGCCAATCCGGGACGCCGCTACGCTCCACTGGTAATGGCTGCCGGCCGATATCTCACCGAAGCCCTGATCAAGGCCTCTGCAGGACGCTGACGGCACCGCTCACAACCAATACACATCCATACGCAACAAACCATAGATACGAAAATGCAGGTGAGGCTTCATCGCCCACCTGCATTTTCATATGTCCATCGCACGCCTCACATCGCGTAAGGCTCGCAGCCGGAAAAAGCATCGCAAACCATATAAGGCGGGTTATAGGCCGCATTCAGAAGAGCTTCACACATCACGCCATCCCAAAACGTTCGGCAATCAAACTCAACAAGGTCGGACGATGCAGCAAGTCCACACCCTTGCTGTCAGACCTGGACTCACTCGTCATGCCATACGCATAAGGCCTACCAAGACTCGGCTTACCGACCAATTCGCCATACTCGAGCAGCTGCGTACGCGGCTCATACGGATGACGGATATCAAATTCAATCAAACGGGCGGCTCTCCTCTCCGGAACCGGCCCATATGAGCCAAAACCGCTCGTAGGAGAGGCGATCATCGTCAAACCCTTATCCGTACCAGCAAATGCATTGCGATGATCATGACCGGCCGAAATCGCAAAAAAACCGTTGTTCAGCAGAATCCCGTGTTCGCCGCTGTCCGCATCAGGGCAGCTGATACCTTCACCCAAGTATCCGCCTGGCTGCGTTTTGCTTTCATCCAGCACATAATACTTGCCCGCGAAATTACGGTATCCCTCAATCGCACGCGCCGCATTATAAGCCGCAGGCCTCAGCAGATCATAGTATTGCGGAATTGCAAAATGCTGGAATACCATGCAAGGCAACGGAGCCTCGCATCTCGGCATCCTGGCTGCTTCCTCCGACTGCGCCGCAATCCGCATCGGAAGCGAAGAACCGCTCATCCGGTACGGCACATCTGCCAAGAAATTCAACGTGGTCTCGGACGGACTCCCATAACCACCGGAAGGCGCATAGTCACCAGAGTCGGCCAGCACCAGCCCCAACACGTTTCCCTTGCGCTCACAGTCCATCACCGGCAAGGCGAAGGTACCCGGCTCACAGGAATACACACGTTGGCCCGGCAGCATACGGGCATACGATTCGCGGATGGACTCCCCTTCACCGTCACAGAACGACGCCGGATTCAAACAGCCGGGAAGTTCACAGCAGATGGCATTGATCGCCGCATTGTCCAAACCGCACTGAAAATCATGGTTGCCGAACGTGACCACCCAAGGAATGCCTCGTCCTGAAATCGGACCTGTGAGCCGCTCCATCGTGGAACGAACAAGATGCTTGGTACGTTCCATCGCGGTCTCAGCGCGTTCCCTGGCAGCCCTTCTCACGATATTGCGTACAACGTCTTCCGCGCCATACACAGTATCTGTCTCCGTACTGGTGTTTTCCGGCGCACTTGTCCCGGTACCGTTCCAACGACGTTTACGGGAAGTGGCGGAATATGCGGAATCATAGCCGGCGATCTGATTGCCGGTGAAAATCACGATATCCGGTCGAGTCGCGTCAAGCGAGGCTTCGACAAGCCTGATAGTGTCCTTACTTACTTCCGGTCCCTCTTGAACATCCGCGAACTGCAGTACGCGGAATTTACCGGAATTATGGAATTGCAGCTGCCCCAGACGGACGGATATGGATAACGGACGATCG
The DNA here is from genome assembly GCA_963619075.1 of Acidaminococcaceae bacterium. Taxonomy (GTDB): domain Bacteria; phylum Actinomycetota; class Actinomycetes; order Actinomycetales; family Bifidobacteriaceae; genus Bifidobacterium. The sequence goes on along the minus strand of CAVEVJ010000234.1, from coordinate 662 downwards.
TCCCCCTCCTCTGCGGGTTGAATACGCGGCCGTGTGAACACGGCCTTCGCTGCGTGCTGCAATTCAGTCATACCTACTAGGGTAATGCACTTTCCCCGGTTTGCCCGCCGACAGAGGAGGAACATTACTGAGTCCGAACAATCCCATAAAACCCACGCGGACTGGATGTGGCACTCATGGTTCCAGCAAATAGCGCATCGATGGGCATGGGCCGGAATGTGTGTCTGGAATTGGCATTCAACACTTGTTCCGCGAGGGCCCGGGTGGGTTCAAAAACAGCATGGACGAGTTTTGAAGCCGGCCAGAGGCGCGTCCGAGACAGGCTCGGACGCGTTGCGGCAGCGGGTACGGAACTGGTTCAAAAATGATTGCCTTGGGACACGAGGATTCCACCGATCCCCAGGCACGGCAAGACGATGAAGGAGAACGGGGCCGCGTCGTCCGGCAATACACGCCGGCTGCGTGAAGACAGTGCCGTGCGGATTCTCCGTGGAGCGTGCGGATTCTGAAGCAGCCTTGCGGATTCTCAGCAGGTCGTGCGGATTGCTCGCGGCCCAGAACCGTCCGGAAACGGTCTTTTAGGGCCAAAAACCGCCGATTTTAAGCCCGTCAGGCGGAAAATCCCCATAACGAATCCGCACAGGTCCTCAAAAATCCGCACG
>CAVEVJ010000233.1:0-2374 GCA_963619075.1 Acidaminococcaceae bacterium | reverse complement strand
AGCAGATACAAAGCTTCTTCGAACTTTTTCTGCCGCAACTGTTCTACGCGGTGCTGGCTCCCGTAACACTGTTCTTCGTGGTGGCTCCGATCAACCTGCCGTCGGCCGTGACGCTGCTCGTCTGCGCTCCGCTCATCGTGCTGATCGTCGGATTCGTGGCCATGCGTGCGGCGCGCGTGTTCAAGCAATACTGGGGCAAGTACACCGACATGGGCTCCGCTTTCCTTGACAACCTGCAAGGGTTGGAAACGCTGAAAACCTTCGATGCGGACGAACGTGCGGCCCGGGAAATGGACGATAAGGCCGAACGTTTCCGCACGATGACCATGAACGTGCTGCAAATCCAGCTGCGATCGCTCACCGCGATGGACGTCGTGGCGTACGGAGGGGCGGCGGCCGGCATCGGTGTGGCCATATGGCAGTATGCGATTGGCGGTACGTATTCGGCATCCTGGCTTCCCTCGTTCCTGAGATTCACGAATATTGGCGTGCTGCCGATTTCCGGCGTGCTGCTGATAGTGCTGCTTTCCGCCGACTTCTTCATTCCATTGCGGCAGCTCGGCTCGTTCTTCCATGTTGCGATGAACGGCATGACCTCGACGAAACGCATTTTTGCCTTGCTTGACGTGCGCGAGCCGGAACGGGGAACGACTATCCTGCCCGCATACAGCAACGGAGTCGCGGTATCGCTGCGCAACGTTTCGTTCCGCTATAATCCCGATGCGGAGATATGCGCGGTAAAAGACGCGTCGTTCACCGCCGAACCGGGGCGCCTCACGGCGATTGTGGGACAGTCGGGATCCGGAAAAACAACGACTTCGGAAATCATCGTCGGTGCGCTCACCGGATATGAGGGATCGGTGACGCTGGCCGTTCGGGGGAGCGGTGTGGTCGGCGAGCTGAACGGACTCACCTTGGATTCCCTCAGATGGAATCTGACGTTGGTTGGCGCGCGAAGCCATCTTTTTGCCGGAACGCTGCGCGAGAACCTGCTCATGGCACGCGCCGACGCCACGGACGAAGACCTCTGGCGTGCGCTTGACGCGGCCCGCATAGCCGATTTCGTACATGCCGATCCGCAAGGCCTCGACATGCGCATCCAACAGGATGCGTCGAACCTTTCCGGAGGACAACGCCAGCGCGTCGCGATCGCCCGCGCCCTGCTGCGAGGCAGTGCGATCTACGTGTTCGACGAAGCCACCAGCAGTGTGGACGTGGAAAGCGAAGCCCTGATACTGCAAACCATCCGGGAACTGGCCGACAGCGGCAAAACCGTGATCATGGTCACGCATCGCATGGCGAACGCGGTAGGTGCGGACCATGTGGTCGTGTTCGACCACGGGCACACGGTCGAACAGGGCAGCCATACGGACCTCATGGAGCTGGACGGCGTATATGCCTCACTGTTCCGCGCGCAGGAAGTCGTGGAACGCTTCGGTGCGGAAGACGGATTCGTGGAAGATGGATTTGAGGAAGACCATTCCACGGAATCCGTGGAAGTCGCGGAAGCCGTGGCGGCCGTGGAAGTCGCGGAAGCCGTGGCGGCCGTGGAAGTCGCGGAAAACCATTCCGTGGAGTGTGTTCGTAAAACCGCGCCGGAGAATGCCGAGACCTACGAAATCGCGTCCGAAATCAAGCCCGAAATCGCATCCGAACAATCGGAACCGACGCAAACCGACCTGCATATCGCCCTACGCCTACTGCGCGAAGTCGGACCCTTGCGCAAATACATGGTCATCGCCTGCGTATGCGGCATACTCGGCCATCTCGCCGCAACATTCCTACCCGTATTCGGCATAGCTGCGGCATTCTCCGTACTGGGCCTGCGCGTCTGGAACCTCAGCTTCCCCGCCGCAATCGCAGGCATGATCGTCTGCGCACTCATCCGCGGAGGCATGCGCTACGCCGAACAATACATGACCCACAACGTGGCATTCCGCCTACTCGCGCTGTTCCGCACCAAAGCATTCGCCGCATTGCGACGTCTCGCACCCGCGAAACTTTCCGAAAAAGGCAAAGGCGACCTCATCTCGTTGATCACCACCGACGTGGAACTGCTGGAAATCTTCTTCGCGCACACCATCTCGCCAATCGTCATAGCAGTGGTGACCACCGTCATATACGCGATCGCGCTCGCCACGCTCACCCCTGCGCTCGCAATCGCGCTCATCATCGCGCACCTGACGATCGGAATCGTCCTGCCCAAGCTCTTCTCGCTCGCGGTACGAGGATTGGGCGCTCAAATCCGTACGGAATCCGCGGCCCTCGACGATGAAATGCTCGACGACATGCGTGGAATCGGAGAAATCATCCGTTTCGGACAAGGAGAGTCGCGTCTTGCCGCGATTGTCGAACACACGCGCTCGCTGTGGGC
>CAVEVJ010000232.1:0-2541 GCA_963619075.1 Acidaminococcaceae bacterium | reverse complement strand
CTGTGGAGCATCTTCGACTTCCTCATGCCCGGACTGCTCGGAAACTATACGCGATTCCGCGAAAAATACGAACAGCCGATCATGGCGCCCGGACCCGAACATTCCGTCATGGCCGACAAACTGCAGGCGCTGGTGGGATTGTTCATCAAACGCCGACTCAAAAAGGACGTGCTCTCCGACCTGCCGGACAAATTCGAGAACATCGTGACGGTCAAACTCGAAGGGGAGCAGCGCAGACTCTACGCCGCGCACGAGCAGCGGCTGCGCGCGACCCTTACCAAAACGAAGGACGCCGACTTCAATGTCAAGAAGATCCGCATCCTCGCGGAATTCACGCTGCTGCGCGAAATCTGCTGCGACCCGCGACTCGTCTACGCCGACGCGAAGCAGTGCTCAGCGAAGCTCGACGCCATATCAGTCCTGGTGGCGAACTGCATCGACGAAAACAAGAAGACGCTGATCTTCTCGCAATTCACCTCATACCTCGATCTCATCGGAATCCGTCTGGCCGAACAGGGCGTGGACTACTACACGATCACCGGGGAGACGCCGAAAAAGCGCCGCGTCGAACTCGTCGACGAATTCAACGGCAACGACGTTCCCGTGTTCCTCATCTCCCTGAAAGCCGGCAACACCGGTCTGAATCTCGTGGGCGCGTCGGTGGTGGTGCACGCCGACCCGTGGTGGAACGCCGCCGCACAAGACCAGGCCACAGACCGCGCGCACCGCATCGGCCAGAAACGGGACGTGAACGTGTACCAGATCGTGGCCAAAGACACCATCGAGGAGCGGATCCTCAAACTCCAACAGACCAAAAACGATCTGGCGCAGCAGTTCACGTCCGGGCGGACGGCCTCCGGCGTGGGATCGCTCACCAAGGACGACCTGCTTTCCCTGCTCGACTAGCGGACCGGCCGGCCCGGACCGTCGCTCGACCATGGCAGCGCCTACAATGGGCCACGTAGTGCAGGGGAACCCGAAAACGGGTTGAGATGGGCGAACGCCCGAACCCTTTGAACCTGATGGCTAACACCAGCGTAGGGAGGCATGTCCATGAACATGGCATCATCTGAACAATCAATCACCGAACCGTCCGGCGAATCCACGAAACCATACGATCCGTCCGCCGGCATCAGCCTGACCAACCTGCCGCCATTCGCGCAACGCATGCGCGCCGCGGCCGACTACGTGTGGGAGGAAGGCTACCGCCAGCCGTTCCTGCGCGAACTGGGCGAAGGCACCCTGCGACGCGAACGATTCGCGTTCTACCTGCTGCAGGACTACCGTTACCTGGGTGAATACGCCAAAGTGCACGCCTTGGCGCTCACGAAGACCGACGACCCCGAGATCATGCAGTTCATGGTCGGCGTGCAAAGCGCCATCTTCAACGTGGAATCCACCGTGCACCGCGCCTACATGGCAAGCTACGGCGTAAGCGAGGAGGAGATGGCCAAGGTCCGCCAATCCGCGTTCGCACGTGCCTACACGTCGAACATCCTGTCGATCGCCTACGGCAAGGAACTCGTCGACATCCTCGTGGCCGTGCTGCCCTGCGCGTGGGTGTACGCCGACTACGGCCAGCGGCTCGCCCGCGAATTCGCTGACACCCTCGAATCGAACCCATACAAAAGCTGGGTCGACATGTATAAGACCGAAGACTTCTGGCGGGGCTCCGCATGGCTGATCGAACATATCGAACGGCTCGTCGAAAACCTGCCGGAGGAACGCAAGGCCGAACTGGTCGACATCTTCGTGACGGGCGTGGAGAACGAATACATGTTCTGGGCCAGTGCCTACGACATGCAATACACGTGGAAGAGCGAATGGGATCGCGGCTGACGGGCGTCCGAAGGGCAAGTCGGAGGACAAGGCCGGAAGAAAAATGAAACGCGGTTTGCGTATATCCGCATGCACGCGTATATATGGTTGAGCAAGTTTCAGGGAAGGTGAAATTCCTTACTGGCGGTAACGGCAAGGCCGGCGTTCATAACGGTCCCAATACCGAAGCCCGCGACCCGCGCAAGCGGCCGATCCGGTGGGAATCCGGAGCCAACGGTTACAGTCCGGATGGAAGAAACGGAGCTCACCATGAGTATATCCTCTCGCAACCGCGCCAATTCCGCAGCCCATTCCACAGGGGTCTCCGACTCGGGACGCTGGTCCACCCGACGCATAGCTATGTACGCGCTGTTCGCGGCGCTCACCATGGCCGTAAGCTTCATCGAATTCCCGATCATACCGGGCGTGCAATGGCTCGAATACGACCCATCCGGCATCGTATGCCTGATCGCGGGCTTCGCGCTCGGACCGTCGGCGGCCGCGATTGTAAGCGTCATCGGAGCGCTGCCCCACCTGTTCATCACTCCATGGGGCACGCTGATGGCGATCCTCGTGTCGCTCGCCATGTCGGTTCCGGCCTCGCTCGTGTACCGCAGGAGCAAAACCGCCAAGGGCGCGCTGGCGGGCGTCATCCTCGGCGCGATCGTGGCGCTTCTGGTCGCGATCGTGGGCAACGTCATCGTCACGCCGTTCTACGCGCAT
>CAVEVJ010000231.1:0-3220 GCA_963619075.1 Acidaminococcaceae bacterium | reverse complement strand
ATGCCCACGAGGTTGCCGATGCGCTCCTCCTCGTCGCGGCCAAGGCCGTCAGGGGTGATGGTGTTGGTCAGCGAGATGCCGTCAAGAGCGTCGTTGTAGTCGATCTTGCCGACGGAGAACATGGACGGCAGCATGCCGTGGGAGTCCATGCCGTTCTCCGGGTTCGCGCCCGGAGCGTACGGGGTGCCCTTCTTGTGGCCGGACGGGAAGGCACCGGTGGCCTTGCCGTACACCACGTTGGAGGTGATGGTCAGGATGGACTGGGTCGGGACGGCACCACGGTACACCGGCAGGCGCTTGACCTGGCCCATGACGGTGGAGACGACCCACTTGGCGATGTCGTCGGCGCGATCGTCGTCGTTGCCGTACAGCGGGAACTCGCCTTCGGTGCGGTAGCCGACGATCAGATCGTCATCAGCGCCCTCGACGTACTCCTCTTCGTGGCCCGGAGTGGTCTTCGCGTCCTTGTTGTAGATCGGGTAGACCTTGGCGTACTTGCATGCGGACAGGGAGTCGGCAGCGATCGACAGGCCAGACATGCCGCAACCGAGGGTGCGGTACACTTCCTTGTCGTGCAGAGCCATCTCGATGGACTCGTATGCGTACTTATCGTGCATGTAGTGGATGATGTTCAGAGCCAGCACGTAGGTCTCGGACAGCCATTCGAGAGCTTTCTCGTAGTTGGCCTTGACCTTCTCGTAATCCAGGGAGCCGTCGGCTTCCGGCTGAACCGGCTCGATGACGCCCTTGTCGATGACCTGCATACCGGTCATCTCGTCGCGGCCGCCGTTGATGGCGTACAGCAGGGCCTTGGCGGAGTTCACGCGAGCTGCGAAGAACTGCATCTGCTTGCCCACACGCATCGGGGAAACGCAGCATGCGATCGCGGCGTCGTCGCCCCAGTGGGAGCGGATTTCCTTGTCGGACTCATACTGGATGGCCGAGGTGTCGATGGAGATCTTGGCGCAGAAACGCTTGTAGGCTTCCGGCAGCTTCGGATCCCAGAAGATGGTGATGTTCGGCTCCGGGCCAGGTCCGAGGTGCTCAAGGGTCAGGGTGTTGAGCAGACGGAACGAGGTCTTGGTGACCATGGTGCGGCCGTCGTCGCCGAAACCAGCGTCGGACCAAGTCGCCCAGTACGGATCGCCGGAGAAGATCGCGTCGTAATCCTGGGTACGCAGGAAGCGGACGATGCGCAGCTTCATGACCAGGTTGTCGATGATTTCCTGGGCGTCGGTCTCGGTGATCGTGCCGGCCTTCAGGTCGCGCTCGAAGTACACGTCGAAGAAGGTGGAGACGCGGCCGAACGACATTGCGGCACCATCCTGGCTCTTGACGGAGGCGAGGTAGCCCATGTAGGTCCACTGCACGGCTTCCTGAGCGGTCTGAGCCGGGCGGGACAGATCCAGACCGTACTCGTTGCCGAGGTTAATCAGCTGCTTGAGGGCCTTGATCTGCTCGTCGTGCTCCTCGCGGAAGCGGATCCAGTGCTCGATCTCCGGCTCGGTGAAATCGTGGCGGTACGGCACGGAATCCTTGTCGCGCTGCTTGAACTTGATCAGGGTGTTCACGCCGTACAGGGCCACACGACGGTAATCGCCGATGATACGGCCACGGCCGTAGGCATCCGGAAGACCGGTGAGGATCTTGTTGTGGCGGGCGACCTTGATCTGCTTGGTGTACACGCCGAACACACCGTCATTGTGGGTCTTGCGGTACTTGGTGAAGATCTTCTTGATTTCCGGATCCGGATCCTTGCCGGCTTCCTTGATGGCCTGCTCGACCATACGCCAGCCGCCGTTCGGCATCATGGCGCGCTTGCACGGAACATCGGTCTGCACACCGACGATCACGTTGTCGACTTCCGGGGAATCGATGTAACCGGCCGGGAAGGAATCGATTCCAGCCGGAGTGTGGGTGTCGACGTCGTAGACGCGCTGCTTACGCTCGACGGCGAGGTAGTTGTCGTCGAGGTACTTCCACAGATGCTTGGTCTTGTCGGTGGCGTCAGCCAGGAAGGACTCGTCGCCCTCGTAAGGCGTGTAGTTCTTCTGGATGAAGTCACGAACATCGATGTCCTTCTGCCAGTTGCCCTCGGCAAAGCCTTCCCAAGCCTTGGCCTGAAGCTCTTCCGGGGAGACTGCCGTTGCATCAACTGCTGCCATATCCACTCCTTCTGGGTGTAGGTTTGGCGACGCATCGTTACGTCGTCGCTGGTTCAAAATTCTACCGTTCCCTGTCTGGGAACTAGCTGAGATTCAGGCCGAATTAACGTGATATAAATCACACACGAATACATACGCGCCAATGGTTTCCCTTTTCATCGGGCGATTCGCCCGCTTCTTCGAAAAAGTCCAACTGGTTGGGTGAGATCACGGCCTTCGTGCCAGCAGACGAGCCACGTTCTCGGCGGTGCGGGACAGATTGTCCGCCGCATGGCCGACGGCGTCGCTCATGGTGCAGACGCCCGGCGTGATGCCAAAGATGGCGTCGATGCCCAAATCGTACAACTGGTCGACGCCGGCTCCGACACAGCCGGCCAATGCCACCACCGTGCAGTTCGGCGACACATGTTTGACCGCGCGGGCGACGCCCATCGGCGTTTTGCCGTATTGCGTCTGAAAGTCGATGCAGCCCTCACCGGTAAAGCAATAATCCGCACCTGAGGCCAGCTGCGCCAATCCGGTAGCCTCGACCACCAAGTCAACGCCCGATCGCATGCTCGCATCGGTGAAGGCCAGGAACCCTGCGCCAAGACCACCGGCCGCCCCGGCGCCCGGCACGGCATCCACCTCACGACCCAGCTGCCTGCGAATCACCGCAGCATAATGGGCCAGAGCGCCGTCCAACCGTTCGACCATACCGGGAGTCGCGCCCTTCTGGGGGCCGAACACGGCCGATGCGCCACGCACGCCGGTCAATGGATTGGTCACGTCAGAGGCCAGGCGAATGCGAACCTTGGTGAGTCTTGGATCAAGTCCTGAAACATCCACAGCGGAGAGTTCGGCCAGTGCCGCACCACCGAAAGGCAGCGAATCCCCGTTTGCGTCCAGCAGCCGCACGCCCAGCGCCTGCGCCATGCCCGCCCCGCCATCGTTTGTGGCAGAACCACCCAATCCCACGATGATGTCGGTCACGCCCCGATCAAGCGCGTCCTTGATCAGTTCGCCGGTGCCATAAGTGGTGGCGACCAGCGGATCGCGCGTGGCCTCATCAACGT
>CAVEVJ010000230.1:0-12055 GCA_963619075.1 Acidaminococcaceae bacterium | reverse complement strand
ATCGGCCTGCCGGAAGCCAGACCCGCGATGGTCTGCGTGGCCACGGCGGTGAAGATGGATGCGGCCAGATCCGGTTTCGCCGCACCATCGTTGATCAGCGGCTGAAGATCGGTTTTGGCGAAGACACCGCAACGGGACGCGATCGGATACAGCGTCTCATAGTTCTTGGCCATGTCGTTCAGACCGGATGCGTCGGTATCGAGCAGAGTGGCCATCTGATCGATGAACGCGCCGGTGCCGCCCGCGCAGGAACCGTTCATGCGCTGTTCCGGAGTCGGCTTCAAATAGGTGATTTTGGCGTCTTCGCCGCCAAGCTCGATAATCACATCGGCCTGAGGATATTCCTGGTCGATGGCACGGGTTTCGGCTATGACCTCCTGCACGAACGGCACATGGAGGTTGTCGGCGAGCGCGAGACCGCCCGATCCGGTGATGGCCAGACGTATCGGTTCGTCGCCGCGATCTCGAGCCACGAGTTCCTTGTGAATGTCTTCAAGCAGTCCCGCCACTGTGGCGCGTACGTTGGCGTGGTGACGTCGATAGTCGGAGAAAAGCACATTGTCCAACGCGTCGATCTGGTCGAGGACCACGGCTTTCACCGTAGTGGAGCCGATGTCGAGTCCCACACGCAACGGCTTCCTATCACGTGATTCAACCACGGCATTCGCTGCTTCAACCATGCACAAACCTCTACTCGTTCTTGTCCGCCGGGCCGGACCCACGCTAAGGCATAGAGTCCCCTACCCCGGTTACCAAGTATGTAATGGTAGTCTGTGCCCACGCCTAATTCACTGCCTCACAGCATAAATTATGCGACACGGCGCATAATTTAGACAACCAATTCACTTGCTCGCCCTCGATGACGGTTGCGTTCGGATTCCTCACCTAACCGTTTGTTACGCGCATGGAATCGACCGTATCCCGACGTTTACATTTTCGTCCTTTTTCGCGGCTAGCGTATGTGCACGTCATACCGATGACCACTAATGAAAGGCGGCAGTAGGGATATGATAGCCAACCGAATTTCCGGCAATATCATTTCCGATTCGTTTTCGGACGGCAAACTGAACGTCCCCATTGAATTCGAATGGTTCGAGACCGATAAGAAGCGTATGCTCAAGGTGGCTGAGGACGGCACCGAGTTTGGCGTGGCCGTCGGAACCACCATCAAAGACGGCGATGTGCTTGCCGAAACCGATGACAAACGATACTTCGCACGCATCCGTACCGCACAGCTCATCGAAATTCCGGTGCATTCCATGAAAGAGATGGGCAGGCTCTGCTTTGAGCTGGGCAACCGCCATCTGAGCCTGAAGGTGGAGGACGCCCGGGTGCTGGTGCCATATGACCACCCGACCATGGAGTACACAAAGAAGATCGGCTTCGAGCCGCGCATCATCGAAGGTGGATTCGATGGTTTTCTTATCGTTAAAGCGCACGCCGGCTCCGGCACCATAGTACCGGGAACGAACAAGACCACCGGTGATCTGGCCGAGGAAGAGCAGGAAGCCGAAAGGCATACGCGTCTCTCCCGTGGGCATCATGACGACCATGACCATCATGACGGCGAATACGAAGTTAACGGTGTGCTGCATCGCGCCGACGGAACGCATTCGCACGACGGCGGACACACATGGCATACGCACTGACGCCGTCGAACGGCGGCCGGTAATTGGCAATCATCGAACATAGGCTCGAACAAGGCATGCATACGCCATATGCATGTGCGGAAAGCATGGCATGACACGGACGACACTCACCAAGGACGAACGCGAGATGCATCGTCTGTCGATACTGCAGGTATGCGACAGCGTATTCCCCATCGGCGCTTTCGCGCTATCGAACGGCATGGAGACTTTTGTGCAACGCGACATGCTGCGCTCCCCCGAAGATTTCGAGCAGTATCTGAAGAACTATCTTGAGGTCGCCGCATACAAGGAAATCGGACAGATGGTCATCGCCGGCAAAATCGCACTCGATGCAAGACTGTCCGATATCGGATTCACAAGCAGGATTCGCGAACTCGACGAACTATGCACAGCCCTGCAATCCGCGCGCGAGATCCGCGAAGGACAGACCCGCATGTGTCTACGCATGATCAAACTTGCTGATCAGATGGAGGATCAGCCATTGCAGCCCGTCGACATGAGGCAAGCGCAGTCCGACCGTGATGCGATCTCGCATGAGCCTACATCGGAAGGCAACAGACGAACGATCCACCACCTTGATCGGTACAAAGAACTCATCGACTCCGGAGCGTGCGTTGGATTGCATTCCATAGCCATGGGCTTGTTCGCCGCCGACAAGGCACCATCACTACGCGAAGCAGCTGTCACCTACTGCTATTCGTTGCTCAGCGCACTCACCGTCTGCGCAGTCAAGGCCGTACCAATCAGCCAGTACGCGGGGCAAGTGGCGCTTAACCGGGCATTCCCGGAGATCGTAGCCGCCGTCGATCTGGCATTCACACTCAAACCCGACGATCTCGGCATTTCCGGAGCCTATCTCGATATCGCGGCCATGCAACACGAGACGCTGTATTCGCGTCTGTATATGAGCTGAGACACCTCAATAATCGCATCACACAACACAATCGAAAGGAAATCCCATGAGCTACGTACGTATCGGAGTAGCCGGCCCAGTCGGTTCCGGCAAAACCGCGTTGATTGAGCGCCTGACCCGCAAAATGACCGACGAATACTCAATCTGCGTGGTCACAAACGACATCTACACCAAGGAGGATGCGGAGTTCCTGATCGCGAACTCGCGCCTTCCCGAGGATCGCATCATCGGCGTGGAGACCGGCGGATGCCCGCATACCGCCATTCGAGAGGACTGTTCGATGAATTTGGAGGCATGCGAAGCCATGGCAGCCTCGCATCCGGATGTGGACATCATTTTCGTGGAGTCCGGCGGCGACAATCTTTCCGCGACCTTCAGCCCCGATCTGGCCGATGCGACGATCTACGTGATCGCCACCGACGAAGGAGATAAGATCCCGCGCAAGGGAGGCCCCGGCGTGACCCGTTCCGACCTGCTGGTCATCAATAAAACCGACATCGCGGAGCTGGTGCACGCCGATCTGGACGTGATGGCGAGGGATTCCGAGAAGATGCGCAACGGACGGCCGTACATCTTCACCGATCTGATGAACGACAAAGGCGTGGACGATGTGATCGCATGGATCAAAAAGTCCGTGCTCTTCGAAGATATGCGGTAGCCGGCGTTTCGGCCGACAAAAGAGGGAGGCAGGCATGCCGGAAAGCACGTTCCGCATGTCCACGGCATTCCGCCATGGACGCACCAAAGTGGATGACCTGTATTTCGAGGCGCCGTTCAAGCTGATGACGCCATTCCATGACGGCACGCATACGGACTGCATGGTCATGCTCGCCCCTGGTTTCCTCAAAGGAGACGTGGCGCATATCGACTGCACGTTCGGAGCCGGCACCGACACGACGATTCGTACGCAAAGCTACGAGAAGGTGCTCGACACTGCGGACGGTGAAGCGAGGCGCACCATAAATCTGAACGTGCGGAATGATGCCAAAGCCGTGTTTCTACCGTTCCCGGTGATTCCTTTCGCGCATTCAACGTTCTCGAACGTTACGACCGCGCATATCGGAGCGCAATCCACGTTCGTCTACGCCGACGTGGTGACGTGCGGCCGCGTCGGCATGGGGGAACGATGGAAAATGCGTATGTTCCGCAACACCACACGCATTTTCGTGGACGAGCCGGATGATGGGCCCGTCCATCGAGGCCGCCCACGCAAAGACAAGGGGAAACCCGACTCACACCTGGTTTTCGCCGATCATCTGCTGCTTGACCCGAATCGTTTCAATTACACGGAGATGGCCCTGTGGAGGGAATACACCCACTGCGGCATGGCCTATCTGCATACCCCACGCCAAGAGTCTAGACAGGCGCAGGCCAAGTCAGATGACGGGCTTATCGAGCGCATTCGCGCAACAGCGCATGACTTTGACCTGCAGGGGGAGGTTGGCGTAAGCCGTCAGCACGAAGGAATCGTGGTACGTATGCTTACCAATCGAGGCGACGACGCCTTCGATTTCATCAGCATACTGGGCAATCTTCTGTAATCCGCAGGAATTCCTTCTCCCTGTTTCTGTCTGGCATCCGCATATGGAAGAAGGGTCGGCATCATCCTCATAATGATGCCGACCCTTCTTCGACCACTGTTCAGAACAGGAAGTAGCGTTGCGCCAAGGGCAGTTCCTCCACTGGATCGCTGTAAATCGGCTCGCCGTCGACGCTCACCTGGAACGTTTCGGGATTGACGCGGATATCGGCGATGGTGTCGTTGAATTTCAGGTCCTTTTTGCCGATGGCACGGCAGTTACGCACTGGAAGCACCTGACCTTCAAGCCCAAGACGGCCCTTGATGCCATCGTCATAGGCGGTCTGTGAAACGAAAGTTGCGCAAGAGGATGCGAGCGCCTTGCCCGTCGCGCCGAACATGTCGCGATACAGCACCGGTTCGGGCGTCGGAATGGATGCGTTCGCGTCTCCCATGCGGGCGTAGAGAATCGAACCGCCCTTGATCACCATTTCCGGCTTCGCGCCGAACAGGGCCGGCTGCCAAAGCACCAGATCGGCCATCTTGCCGACTTCGACGGAACCGACGTAGTCGGAGATGCCATGCGTGATGGCCGGATTGATGGTGTATTTCGACACGTAGCGTTTGACTCGGAAATTGTCGTTGCGATTGTTGTCATGCGCATCCTCCGGTAGCGGACCACGTTGCTTCTTCATCTTGTCGGCCGTCTGCCAGGTGCGGGTGACGACCTCGCCCACACGCCCCATGGCCTGCGAATCGGAGCTCATCATAGAGATGAGTCCCATATCATGCAACACGTCCTCGGCTCCGATGGTTTCGGGACGGATTCTTGAATCCGCGAAGGCGATGTCTTCCGGCACGTTGCGATCGAGATGATGCGTGACCATCATCATGTCGAGATGCTCGTCGATGGTATTGCGCGTGAACGGCATGGTCGGATTCGTGGAGCTTGGCAGCACGTTCGGAAAGCTTGCCGCACGAATGATATCGGGGGCATGACCGCCGCCTGCGCCTTCCGTATGGTAGGTGTGGATGGTCCTGTCCTTGAATGCGGCGACGGTGTCCTCAACGCATCCGCCTTCGTTCAACGTGTCCGTATGGATGGCGACCTGCACGTCCATTTCGTCGGCGACGCCGAGACATGTGTCGATGACGGCCGGAGTCGCACCCCAATCCTCGTGGATTTTCAATCCCGCGGCCCCCGCGAGCACCTGTTCGCGCAGTGGTTCAGGCGACGAACCGTTGCCTTTGCCCAGATAGGCGATGTTCACCGGCATGGCTTCCGCGGCTTCGATCATGCGCGCGATATGGAACGCGCCCGGAGAGCACGTGGTGGCGTTGGTGCCGTCCGCCGGCCCGGTACCGCCGCCTACCATGGTGGTCACACCGCCTGCGAGTGCGGTACGCACCTGTTGGGGCGCGATGAAGTGAATATGGGTGTCAAGACCGCCTGCGGTAAGGATGAGCCCCTCACCAGCAATCGCTTCGGTGCCAGCGCCGACTTCGAGACCCGGAGTCACGCCATCCATGGTCTGCGGGTTGCCGGCCTTGCCGATTGCGCTGATTCTGCCGTCCTTGATACCGATATCGGCCTTGTATATGCCGGTGTAATCGACGATAAGCGCATTGGTGATGACAGTGTCGGGCGATTCGGAATCCTTCTGGACCGCGGATTGTCCCATGCCGTCGCGGAATGATTTTCCGCCGCCGAATTTCAGTTCGTCTCCGTAATGCGTATAGTCCCTTTCGACCTCGATGAGCAGGTTCGTGTCTCCCAGACGCACCCGGTCGCCGGTGGTCGGGCCGAACATGCCCGCATAGTCGCTTCTGGTGATGGTTTTCATCGCTCAGTCCTCCGTTCCCTCGTCGATGCCGAGGAACCCTTGCTCCTTGGCTCTGGCGAATGCCGCGTCGCGCACCATTGGGTCATCAAGCCTTCCCTCGGTCAACGCGTTAAATCCATGAATTTCTCGGGTGCCTCCGAAATCGATGAGCTTGACCCTGTGGGATTCACCGGGCTCGAAGCGCACCGCGGTTCCGGCCGCAATGTCAAGATGCTTGCCGTAAGCGGCCTTACGGTCAAAACGCAGGTACTTGTTGACTTCGAAGAAATGGAAGTGGGAGCCCACTTGGATGGGTCTGTCGGCGGTGTTGGTCACGTCCAGTTCGATGGGTTCGGTTCCAGGGTTGAGTTCGAGATCTCCATCCGCCGGAATGTATTCGCCGGGTTTGAGCTCTTCGGTGGTTTCAATCGGATTGTGGATGGAGACCAGTTTGGTGCCGTCCGGGAATGTGGCTTCAACCTCCACTTCGGAAATCATCTCGGCGACCCCCGGCATGACATCGTCCGCGGCCACCACGGTTCGACCATATTGCATGAGTTCCGCCACGGTTTTGCCTTCGCGGGCCCGCTCCACCACTTCCGAGCTGATTAGGGCTATCGCTTCGGCATAGTTGAGCTTCACTCCCCTCGCCCTTCGTTCCTTGGCGAGTTCACCCGCCAGATGCAGCAGCAGCTTATCCGTTTCCCTTGGTGTCAGCCTCATCGGACCCCCATTGTTGTTTGACTGATTTCGATAGCGATGATGCGCCGAATTCGCTTCCAGAGCGTAGGTATGCTTCTTTTCGCTTCAGTATCCGGTACATCACATGTTGTGTTACGGCCGGTCACGTTACGACCAACGCTGTTCCACTTTGCCGTATTTCCAGATCATCATGGAAACCAGCCAGAATCCGAGGAACAGCGCCACCATCGCGTAGCCGAGATAGTTGAAATCGATACCTTGCACCCAGTTCCAGAAACCGGTCCGCAGATTCATGACGGTGGCGACCACCTGCAGCAGCTCGACCACGCCGATCATGACCGCCGCGACCACGGATGCGGATGTGATGGTCAGGTTGTAATACACTTTGCGCACCGGCGTGTCAAAGGCCCATTCGTAGGCCCCTGACATCATCACCGAATCAGTGGTGTCCATGAGGTTCATACCTGCCGCGAACAGTATCGGAAGACACAAGGTCCCATACAGCGGGATGTCGGACTGCGTGGCACCCGCGCTCATCGCCAGAAGCGCCACCTCCGTAGCCGTGTCGAAGCCCAGTCCGAACAGCAATCCAATCGGATAGACATGCCAGCTTTTGCTCACGAAAGCGAAGATCCTGCCGAAGATGCGATAGATGAATCCCCTCGAATCAAGCATCTCGTCAAAAGAAGCATCATCGTATTCCCTGGAATGGCCTTTCATGGTACGGAACACGCGAATCATATCAATCAACACCACCGCATTGAACACCGCGGTGAGGATGAGGAACAGACCCGAAACAGTCGCGCCGATATAGCCGCCGATTTCCTGGAACATCTCCATGTGAGACCGCGCCCATTTCGACGACAGGCCGAGCAGCAGCGCCATCAGGAACACGATGGTCGAGTGCCCCAGGGAAAAGAAGAATCCCACGCCATTCGGGTTGCGTTTAAGCTGGATCAGTTTGCGCACCGTGTTGTCGATGGCCGCAATATGGTCGGCATCGAAGGCGTGACGCAATCCCAGCGTATAGGCCAGCAGGCCGAGCCCAAACAGCATCGGCGTGCCCTGTGCGGCCACGATCAGCATGGCGATGCCCAGAACGTGCAAAATCACCGTTCCCGCGTAAAACGGTAGTCCAGCGGACACAATCCTTTTCATTGCGGTCGCCATCCCCCTTTCATGGATTCTGCCGGCACACTATCCGATTCGTATTTCCGGAAGATGAAAAGATTTACATGAACGAATGCAGGGGCATGACCGATCGGGCCACACCCCCTTGCGTCATACGACGCGGATATAAACAGTAAGGACGCTACACGCGCATGGCGGCTTTGGCCCCGACCACCGCGTCCGCACCGCCTTCGCCCGCACTGATAAACCGTCCGGCGGCCAGTACATGGTAGCGATCCGCACGCTCCACCGCGAACCGCACCTTCTGCTCGACCAGGATCACACCAATGCCTTTGTTTTCCGCCATCGAACGGATGGATTGCTGGATTTCGGCCACGATGTTCGGCTGGATACCTTCCGTGGGTTCATCCAGAATCATCAGTTTCGGTCTGGTGATCAGCGCTCGCGCGATGGACAACTGCTGGCGTTGCCCACCCGACAGCAATCCGGCACGACGGTCGGAGAATTCCTTGAGCACCGGAAAGGTCTCCACCGCTTCGTCATAGCGCGATTTGGCTTCGGAACCGTAGCGGTCGGCCACCACATGCAGGTTCTCGTCCACTGTCATCTGGCCGAAAGACTGCTGCCCCTGCGGCACGAACGCCATACCCATGCGAATGCGTTTGTTGGGTGCGGCCTTGGTGATGTCGGTTCCGTCGAAGGTGATGGAACCGCCCGTGGCCGGCAACAGTCCCAGAATCGACTTGAGCAATGTGGTCTTGCCTGCGCCGTTATTGCCTATGATGCTGACCCATTCTCCGGGTTTGACGGAAAAGTCGATGTCGTTGACCACGGACACCTTGCCATATCCGGTTTTCAGCCCCTTGACTTCCAGCATGTTCCCTGCCATCACTTATCGTCACCTCCGCCGAGATAGATCTTGACTACCTCCTCGTTGTTCTGGATGTCTTCGACGCTGCCTTCGGCCAATATCTGCCCCTGGTTGAGCACGGTGACCGAGTCGGCGAATTGACGCATGAAATCCATATCGTGTTCGACGATGATGACCGTACGATTGCGGCTGACACGCTTGAGCAGCTCACCCGTGGCCTGACGTTCCGCCGGGGTCATGCCGGCCACCGGCTCGTCGAGCAGCAGCAGGTGGGCATCCTGCACCAGTAACATGCCGATTTCAAGCCATTGTTTTTTGCCATGCGGCAGGATGCCCGCCGGTTTGTCGGCATCTTCGGTGAGATTGCACACATCCAGCATGTTCTGAATGTTCTGCGATGGGACTCCGGGCTTACGGAACAGTTCGCCCGCCTTCTTGCGGAATCCTTCGGCGAGCTGCAGATTCTGCAACACCGACAATTCCTCGACCACGGATGCGGTCTGGAAAGTACGGCCGACTCCCAGCTTGACGATGTCATTGGGTTTCCTGCCAATCAGCTCTTCGCCTCCGAACGTCGCGGAACCACTTGCGGACACCAGACCGGTGATGGCATCGATAATGGTGGTCTTTCCCGCACCGTTCGGACCAATCAGGAAGCGCAGATCGCCGTGCATGACGGTCAGATCAATGTCTTTGACGGCCACGAATCCATCAAACTCCACATGAAGTCCACGGATCTCCAAGTAGTCGTTCCACTTGCCACCCTGCGCGTCCAAGGCCGCGAGCTGGTCAGCCAGCCGCTGGCGCTCCTCAGCGATTTCCGCCTTCATTTTGGCGGCTTCATCGCGCATTTGTCGAGCTTCGTTACGCATCTGCCGCATTTCCGCGCGCAGCTGTTCCAACTCAAGATCGTTCGTTCCGTTATCCACACTCATGCGTTCACCGCCTTTGACGTCGCAGTCTTGGCCGACATCGCCCCCGGTCCGGATAGACCAAGTTTGTCTTTCAGCCATGGCCACAAACCTTTGAACTGGCCGAGACCCATCGGCACGAAGGCAATGACCAGAATGAAGATCGCTCCCTCGACATAGGTCCACGCAGCCGGATACGCCTCGGAAAGCTGGGTTTCCGCAAAGCGGATGATCAACGTGCCGACGACGGGGCCAAGCAATGTGGTGCGCCCACCGATCACCACACCGGCAAGCATCATGATGGACGGGGTCACGTCGATGTCGGAAGGCGAGATGATACCGACGACCGGCACGAACATGGCGCCGCCGACGCCAGCGAACATGGCTGCGAGCGCGAAGGCGAACACCTTGATGGATGCCGGGTTGTAGCCAAGGAACTTCATGCGGTTCTCCTGGTCGCGCACTCCGATGATGAGCTCGCCCATGAACGAATGGCGGATCCAATAAGTGATAAGCACCATGGCCAGCACGCAGAACGCGCAGATGTAGTAGATCATCGTCTTATTGGCCGGGTCGGTCAGGTCGTAGCCGAAAAAGCCTGAGAAGTCATTGAGTCCGTTGGTGCCGCCCGTGGTCTTGGACTGACCGATGAGGAGCACTGCGAAAGCCGCGACCAATGCCTGCGACAGGATGGCGAAGTATGCGCCGCGCACGCCTCGTCCGAACACGGCCCAACCAAGAATCGCAGCAACGATGCCCGGCACCGCGGCCACACCGACGATGGCGATGACCGGATTGCGGAAAAACTCCCAGAATCCCGGCAGACTGGTGATGCCATACTGCGCCATGAAGTCGGGCACCTCACCGGGAGCAAGCTCCTCGATTTTCAGGTGGATGGCCATGACGTATGCGCCAAGTCCGAAGAACATTCCCTGGCCGAGGGTGAGCATGCCGCCTTGCCCCCAGGCCAGACCAATGCCGACCGCGACCATGGCGTAGCACAGGTACTTGGAGAGCAGTCCCAGGCTGTAGGTGCTCATGAGAGCCGGAGCAAGGAAGATCAGTACGATAGCAAGGGCCGTCGCAAACCACGCACGGTTTTTGACCAAGAAAGCCTTGTCGAATATATTGACGGAATTCATGTCACGTTCTCCCTCTCTTGTTATGCCAGATTCCTGGAGCGCACCGCGACCAGTCCCTGCGGACGGAATTGCAGGAAGACCACGACGATCAGGAACACCGACATTTCGGCGATGGATGACGAAGTGGGCAGCTCGATCGCAGACTGGCACAAGCCAAGCACGAAGGATGCGATGACCGCACCTTTGAGCTGTCCGACACCGCCTGCGACGACCACGAGGAACGCCTGCACGATGAACGAT
Source organism: Acidaminococcaceae bacterium (assembly GCA_963619075.1). Lineage (GTDB taxonomy): Bacteria > Actinomycetota > Actinomycetes > Actinomycetales > Bifidobacteriaceae > Bifidobacterium. The sequence goes on along the minus strand of CAVEVJ010000230.1, from coordinate 1,154 downwards.
GTGCCGAAGTTGTAGCTGATGGAGTTGAGCAGGCTCAGCGCCACACCCGCGATGCCGGCGATGCCGGAACCGATGAAGAACGTCACGTGGTCCACGGTGGTGGTGGAGATGCCGGAGACTTCGGCCAGATCACGGTTCTCCGAAGTGGCGCGAATCTGACGTCCCAGCGGGGTGAGCTTCAGTACCGCATAGAGGGCGATCACGCAAATAATCGACAGTATGAAGATGAACAGTCGGGATGCCGGGAAACTGTAGCCGAATATGGTGACCGGTTTGGTCAACGCATCCGGAGCTTCGGCATAGACACCGGTCGAGCCGAAAATGTCTCGTGCAAGCTGCTGCAGCACCAGTGAAACGCCGAAAGTGACGAGCAACGTGTCGAGCGGACGGGTACGCATTCGGGAAAGCAGCAGCACATCCAGCAGCAGGCCCAACAGACCCGCAACCACGAATCCGACGATCAGAGCCACACCCAAGGCCAGTGTCTTGCTCGCGAACACCGAACTCATCACATAGGCGGTGTACGCGCCGGCCATCATGAATTCGCCGTGGGCGTTATTGATCACGCCCATCTGCCCGAAGGTCAATGACAGGCCGAGTGCGGCCAGCAACAGGATCGAGCCATTGGAAAGTCCCGCAACGATCTGCGGTAATAGCATGTTCATTCGTCTTCTCCCCTCTTCACTGTTCGGACGAATCGGATTGCGAGCTTTGCAGGATCTTGGCCCACGTATACGTCTTGAGGTACGGATCGGGTTTGATGGGACCGTCTGATTGCCATACGGTGTGAATCAGCGAATCGTCACCGATCTTGCCTATGTAAGAGGTCTTGTAGATGTGATGGTTCTCGCCATTGACGGTGACCTTGCCTTCCGGCGCGTCGAAGGTGATGCCATCGGCGGCTTTCTTCACGTCGTCCACGGCGAAGCTCTTGGCTTTCTCGACCATGGCCTTCCACAGGTATACGGAGGTGTAGGCGGATTCCATCGGATCGGATGTCGGCCGGTCCTCGCCGTACTTGGCTTTGAAGTTCTTCACGAAGGTTTCGTTTTCGTCACTGCTCAAAGTCTGGTAATAATTCCAGGCTGTCAGTTGGCCTTTGACGTTGTCAAGACCGATGGAAGCCACCTCTTCCTCGGCGATCGACATAGAAA
>CAVEVJ010000229.1:0-4671 GCA_963619075.1 Acidaminococcaceae bacterium | reverse complement strand
AGCCTGTCGGTACGCCATGCCGATGACGGCACCCGATATGCATTCCTCATCAACAACGGCAATGCCGGCAAGCATTTGTGCGTCAGCGAGCTTGATGGCGGTGAAGATTTGCTGTCGGGCGACCGTGTTGATGGTGCGATCGAATTGCGGCCATACGACGTGAAGGTAATCGCATTGCAGTGACTTTGCAGTGGCTGTGAACTTGGCGTAATCGCCGTCTGAGCATGCCGCCCAAGCATAAACAAGGAAGGTCGATGCCCATCAGGAGCATCGGCCTTCCTTATATTCACTTATGGATTCGGTTGTGTGATTCCAATCAGCAAATGTCCGGAATCACACAACCTGGCATCACGCCTGCTTCTTCTTCAGCAGCACCGCGACGCCTGCGACCAGCGCTACGACCGCGGCGACTGCCATGCCGAGCACGGCGGAGCCGGTAGCGGCGGTGGACTTATTGCCGGTCTGAGCCGTGGTGTTCGACTTCGTGTCGGATGCGGGCTTTGTCGGGGTCACCGGTTCGGCGGAATCCTTCTCGAACACAGCCTGGACGGAGACGCTGCCGTCAGGCATCTCGAAGGAGTTGTTGTTGATGGTGATCTCGCCGTTCAGGACCTTCCATTCCTTGAAATGGTAGCCCTCATTTGCGGTGGCGGTCAGCGTGACCGTGCTGCCCTTGGCTGCGGTCTCAACATCCGCAGAGGCGGAGCCGCCTTCGGTCGCGGAGACGTTCACGTTGAACTGCGTATTGCGCACACGCCACAGCTGGGTGCCGTAGAACGGGTTCGCGGTGCCGATCACCATGTAGTCATCGGTGTCGCAGAAGATACGCAGACCGTGGTTGAACGGATCGCCGAAGCCTTCATCGGTGACGGTGGAAACCTGAACGTCTCCGTTATCGGTGATTTCGAACAGGTTGAAGCCGCGCTTGGACTGAGACAGGTACGGCAGAGACTTGGCGTAGGCCTTGAGGTTGGCCTTGGTAGTCAGCTTGACGATGGTCTCGTACAGGTCCTTGAACTTGTCCGGAATGATGTCGGAGATGTCGAAGAACGCATCCGTGACCTCGCCGTAGGTGTCGGCGAAATCGGAGGAGCCCTTGTCAGACAGCTGAGAGCCGAGGTTGGCCAGCGCGTTGTTGATGTCGAAGAGCTGCGAGACCTCATCGGATGCGGTCAGGCTGCCGGGAACGATGCTGCCGTCCTTGATGCCGTCGACCAGTTCCTTGGTCTGGTCCTCGGTCAGGGTGATGGCATCGGCCGAGGCATTGCTGTCGGCGTCGGCGGTCTGCGCCTGTGCCGCGGCTGCGTCCTTGCCGGCATCGATGCAGGCCTGCTTGATCAGTGCTTCCGGATCGCTGATGGTGGTCTGTCCGTCAGCGTTTTCGGAATTCTGCTCGGAGACGACGGAGGTCTGATCCTCGGAACCGAACAGCAGGCGCAGGAACACACGCAGGTACTTGACGGTGTTGTTCCAGTCCTTCTCGTTCATGTTGAGGATGTCGCCGTTGGTGAACTGCGCGATCGGCTCCAGCAGGGTGGTGGTGTTCATGGTGGACAGATACATCTTGCCCTCATGAACGGTGGTCTGCCAGGTGTACTGGTTCATGTGGTTGTCGTAACCGCTGCCCAGACCGGTGGTGCCGCCGTTCGGGAAGGTTTCGTTGGCGTCGCCCACGAGCATCTCGACGTCCTCGTTCTTGTCCATGCGGTACAGGTTGATGGACTGCTCGAGGTTGGTGGCCTGGGTCACGAAGTTCCTCTTGGTCACGAAGTTCTGCAGTGCGCTGGAGACGTCGTTGTAGTCGCCGATGTACAGGTAGTCGCCGTAGACCTGCAGGGTGCAGGCGCCCGCGCTCACGCGGCTCTTGTCGAGGCCGTAGTAGTACTTGGCGCCCTTGGCGGTGTCGCCAACGAGCGGACGCCAGGTCCAGTCATCCTTGTTGGTCGGATCGCCGTTGTTCTCGCCCACGTAGATGGCGAAGGAACGCATGGTGCCGGTCTCTTCGTTCAGGGTGTCGGTGCTGCCGGTGCAGACCACCACATACAGCTTGCCGTTGAACTCCTGCACCTGGTAGAAGCCGCCGCCGGCGTTGACGTCCGAGCGGTGGATGGCGGGCAGGTTGTCGAAGTCGGCCATATCGGCGATGACCTTGTAGGAATCCGGATCGGACGGGGTGTTGGAGGCCACGAGCAGGGCCTGGCCAGTGCCGTCGTCGGTCGGCTTGAGGTCGCCGGCGATCAGGGTGTCGCCGAAGGAGCCGATGGCGCGGGTGGACGTGAACACGTTGCCCTTGACCAGGGAGCGGAAGCCGTCGACGTCAACGCTGTCGTACACCTTGGTGAGCTTGTCGTCATTCTCCGGATCGACCTCGTAGATGCACGGGAAACCGTTCTGCCAGGCAATGGCGGTCTGGATCTCCGGCTGGGTGAGGTCCGGGTTGTTGGTGTCCATGACCATACCCTCGAAGTACAGCTTGCCGTTCATCTTGAAGGCGCTGCGGAAGGTCGGGATCACGCCTTGGCCGCCGTCGATGCCGGTGCTCTTCGACATGAGGATCTTGGACTCGCCGGTCTTCACGTTGAACTTGAACAGCATGCCGCCGGAGCTCTTGCCGTCCGGCTCGCCGAGGTACATGTTGCCCGCGTACATGGTCTGCATGAGCGCGGTGGCCTGTTCCGAAGTCATGCCGGCGCCTGCCATGCTGTTGTTCAAGAAGGCCTGCACGCCGAGGCCGCCGTACATGGTGGCGATGTAGACCCAGTCTCCGTAGGATGCCGCCGCGTAGCTGTAGGACTGGCCACGGTCGCCCTGGCCGGTTTCGCTCTGGCCTGCGATGTACTCCGTGATGGAGCCGTTGCCCGCGTAGTCGACCACGCCGTCGGCTTGGCTCAGGCCCTGATCGGCATGGCTGATCTTTTCGAAGGTCATGCCGTTCTGAGAGGTATACGTGTACTGAGGAGTCAGTTCGCTGGACTCGTCCGCCATGGCTGCGGCCGGCATGCCGGCGAACGTCATGGCGCAAGCAGCGACTGCGCTTAAGAACGCAATTGCTCTTCTCTCTCTTCTTTCGTTCTTCATTTGCCTAATCCCGTCTGGAGGAATCCGAAACATTGTCAGTAGCGGCATCGGGCGCTTGCGCGCGACAGGAAACCTGGACGTATACACCCTATTGCCCCCCCGAAAAAATATAACGCTAATATTTGACAAAAGCGTATGTTAAACGGCTTAATACAACAATAAGCGGAATATTGACGAAATTTTGCCATCGAGGTGCATAAAATCATCATAGAGATTGATGAGGGAAAAAGGGGTGGGGCGCGTCGCGAATCAGCTGAAAGACGCCGGCGAAAGTATACTGTATAGAGACTTTGGCTCTTTATTGAAGATATGAAGATATGAAGATAGGTTAGAGAACGATATGGCATCGGCGGAGCGCATTCTTGCATTTGAAATCGGAACGTTCTTCACGCGGTACGTTGTTTTCGAGAATGGACGCATGGGCATCCCCGGCACCATCGCGACGCCGTCGGACAGTGCGGAGACCTTCTATCAGGCGCTTGCACACATCGTCAACAATCAGCGGTTCCCGCTCGACGGCATCGCCATGAGCGTGCCCGGATTCATTGACGTGGAAAGGCAGCTGGCCGTCACCGCCGGTGCGCTCGGCATGCTGTACAAGCATGAAGTCGGCAAGGAATTGCGGGAGTATCTCGGCAATCCGGTGCCGACATGGATGGAGAACGATGCGAACTGTGCCGCGATGGCGGAGAAGTTGAGTGGCAATGCCGTCAAACTCGACGATTTCGCGTTGATCACCATCGATACCGGCATTGGCGGCGCTCTATTCCTGGACGGCAAGATTCGGCGTGGCAAGGATTGGCGTGCCGGCGAGCTTGGCATGATGATTCCGAATTACGAAAAGGGCGAATTCCTCACCATGCAGAACTATCTGTCCACCATTGCGCTTGCCGAACGCTATGCGGAGGAATTCGACGTGCCTTCCGGTTCCATCATGCCGGCTTCATTGTTCCGCAGGCTTGATGAGCCGCGCGTGCGCAAGATCGTGGATCAGTGGATTGATTACCTGGCGATCGCCATTTTCAACATCGCGGCCGTGGCCGATCCGGAATGCGTACTGCTTGGCGGAGGCATCTGCCGTGAGCAGCAGCTTCTGCCGTTGGTCAATGCCGCACTCGATAGGGTTCCGGCATGGAATACGTTCCGCACATCGGTGAAGCGTTGCCGTCATGCCAACAACGCCGGTCTGATCGGCGCGTATTACGCTTTTGAGACCGAGGTTGAGGGTTTGGAGGAAGTGCCGATTCGCTGACATCCGCGCTTGTGACGCGAAGGTCGCCTGCGCCCGCAAACAACCGTTGCTACTTCAGCGTGCTTCCGAAGCGTGAGAAACGGCAGGCGTACCACAGTTCCGCGGTGACGCCGGGGTCGTTCAGATCGACGTTCAGCTCCTTGCCGATGATGCCCAGATATTTGCTCAGCGTGTGCCGATGCATGCCCGCCGTTCGCGCGGCTTCTTCGGCTCGGCCGCGGCTTTGCAGCCACGCCCACAGCACGTCGATGGCGCGTACCTGGGTACCGGAATCCGTCTTGCCGTCCGATGGCTGCGTTGCCTGCGTGCTCTCCGCCGCCCGTGCCGTTCCCGTCTTGGTG
>CAVEVJ010000228.1:0-3720 GCA_963619075.1 Acidaminococcaceae bacterium | reverse complement strand
CTGAAGAACATCTCCAAAGCCATGCAGCAGGCCGTGGTGGCGCGAGAGGACAAGCGATTCTTCTCCCACAGCGGCGTGGATGTGCAGGGCGTGTTCCGAGCGTTCTTCCAAACCTACGTCAAAGGCGGCGACCAGCAGGGCGGTTCCTCGCTGACGCAGCAGTATGTGAAGAACATGCTTATTCAGCAGGCCGAACAGGACGATGACCCGATCGCCCAGTACCACGCTTCGGAAGACACCATCGCACGTAAGCTCAGGGAGATGCTGATCGCGGTGCAGGTGGAGAAGAAATACTCCAAAGCCGAGATTCTGCAGGGCTATCTGAACATTGCGCAGTTCGGCGGCAACAGCCTGTACGGCGTGCAGTCGGCCGCGAAACGATACTTCAACACCACCGCGGACCAGCTCACCGTAGTGCAGGCCGCGACGATCGCCGCGATCACCAAGAATCCGAACGCATATGATCCCTCCGTCGAGGCGAATCAGGAGGAATCGCAGAACCAGCGCAACATCGTGCTCCAGCTGATGCACGAACAGGGATTCATCACCGACGATGAATACAACGAAGCCGTCAACACCCCGCTCGTGGACACGCTGGACATCCAGTCCGTCTCGACCGGCTGCATGGCGGCGAACTACGATGCCGGATATTTCTGCGACTACGTGGTGCACAAGATCCTGAACTCCGAGGAATTCGGCAAGACCCAGGAAGCGCGAGAGAAGCTGCTGAAGGAAGGCGGCCTCAAGATCGTGACCACGCTCGACATCGACGCCAACACCCTGCTCAATGAGACAGCGCGCAACACCATACCCGCCGACGACGCGTCAGGCATGGAAATAGTCATGGCGTCGGTGAAACCGGGGACGGGAGAGGTGTTGGGCTTCGGTCTGAACCGAACATACGACGCCACCGAAGCCGCGAGGGATGATCAGACCAAGGATTCCATGAACTATGCCGTGGACCGGGCCGACGGCGGCGGCATGGGCTTCTCCATCGGCTCCTCATGGAAGCCGATAAATCTGGTCGCATGGATGGAAGCGGGCCATTCCGTGAACGAGAACCTGCAGACCACCACCGGGTATTCGACTTCACTCTTCGCATGCGATCGGTATTCGGGAGGAACCGACACTTGGAGCGTGACCAACGCACTTACCAACGGAACGGTGAGTCCGGAAACCCCGGCGCTCGCGTTGGCGAGGTCTCACAACACCACGCAGGCTTCCATGGGCACGATCATCGGTCTGTGCAAGGTGGCGGACACCGCCACGGAACTCGGCTACCACGACGCCAACACCGGTGAGACCCTCGACCAGACCTCGTCGTTCGTTCCTGCGATGCTTGTCGGAAACGTGAACGTGTCTCCGCTGACCATGGCCAGCATCTATGCCGTGTTCGCATCCAATGGCGTGCAGTGCGATCCGATCGCCGTGAAGAAGGTGACCGATTCGGACGGCAATGATATTGAAGTGCCTTCCGCGAACTGCCATCAGGCGGTTGATCCGGAAATCATCCAAACCCTTGCCTGGCCATGAACCAGGGCGTGACCAGGAGCGACGGCGCGGCCACCGTGACCCAGCTGGCCAACGGGCGCAAGACGTTCGCCAAGACCGGCACGCATGAGAACCAGCTGGTGACCACCGGCGGTTTCATTCCGAACGAGATCGCAACCTTCGTGCTGGTCGGCGATGTGCAGAACCCGGTCGGCCATCCGATCGAGAACATCGCCATCAACGGCGAATACCACAGTTATTGGGATGGTTCGACTATTGCGGCTCCGGCATGGCGTGACTTCATGAACGCCTACGCGGAACGCAAGCAGCTGGCCATCGACAATGATTACGGCCAGGCCGCGTCGAAGTATTCCACGACATCCTCCACGGTGACGAGGATCGGCGGAGGATCGCAGCGCACCACAAGCCAGTGAACTCCGTCATTCGACGGCAGAATCAGCCCGCGTGGATTCCGTGGCAATTGCTGCCGCCGTGTATTACTGCCGATGTGAACAGTCGATGAACGCCCGTCCCGTGCGACGGGCGTTCATCGTAGAATGCAGGTAATGCCGAAAAATGGCGGCATGATAGGCGGCTCACAAGGGAGGTTGCTATGGGCGGCAACGACAAGAAATCGAAGAAGTCAAGGAAGAATAGCTCGGTAAGACTGTTCGAACCGATGGTCCTGCGTGGAGCGACCGTGCGCAACCGTATTTGGCTTCCGCCTATGGACACGTATTCGGCTCTGGCGCAAGATGGTCTTCCCACGCCGTTTCATTACCAGCATTACGTCTCCCGTGCGATGGGCGGGTTCGGCATGATTATCGTGGAGGCTACCGCAGTGGCTCCGGAGGGGCGTATCTCGCCTTGTGATTTAGGGCTCTGGAGCGATTCCCAGATGGACGCATGGCATTGGATCGTTGCCGATGCCAAGAAGGCCGGCGCGACCATGGCTGTGCAGCTCAACCACGCCGGGCGCAAGGGCTCCACGGGATGCTTCTCGATTGGATTCGAAGATGCCAGCGTGCCTGAGGAATTCGGCGGATGGCAGACCGTATGCCCGAGCGCGAACGCCTTCGGTTCCCTTGACAAGCCGCGGGAGTTGAGTGTGGACGAGATCCACGTCATCGTGAACCAGTTCAGGGATGCCGCCTGGCGTGCTTCCGCCATTGGCTTCGATGCGGTGGAGATTCATGCCGCGCATGGATACCTGCTTTCGCAGTTCCTCGACCCGCTCGTCAACGAGCGTGAGGACGAGTATGGCGGATCGTTCGAAAACCGCATCCGCATGCTGGTTGAAGTGGTCGATGCCATTCGCGGCGTGATCCCCGAAACGATGCCGCTGCTTGTGCGAATCTCCGCCACCGATTGGGCCGCAGGCGGATGGGATCTCGACCAGAGCGTTGACTTGGCCAGAATCCTGAAGGAACATGACGTCGATCTGGTGGACGTTTCCACCGGCGGCATCATTCCCAACGTGACCATTCCGGTCAAGCCGGATTATCAGGTGCCGTTCTCCAATCAGATACGCTCTCGCGCAGGTGTTCCCACCACCGCGGTGGGATTGATCACCAAGGCGAAGCAGGCGGAGAAGATCGTGAAGTCGGGTGCCGCGGATGCGATCGAAATCGGCCGCGCCGCATTGCGCGACCCGTACTGGCCGTTGCGTGCTGCGGCCAAACTCGGCATTCCCGTAAAGGAAGCGCCCTACCAGCCGCCGTATATTCGTGGCGCGTTCCGTTGATATGGCTGCTGCTTGGGCCGGTTGAACCGTTTGAACTGACTGAAGCGTTTGAACTGATTAATCCGGTTGGACCGCAATGAAAATCGGCTGTAACGCCGGAATGACTCGCATGCGAGTCTTCCTGCATCGCAGCCGATTTTTCGTATCTACCGTGTTTGTATCAGGCGTCGATGCCGACGGCCTGCGAAACGTGGTCGAATCCGTCCTTCTTGAGCAGATCGGCCAATCCGCGCTTGAGCACGGTGATCTGCTGCGGACCGCGGTACATCAACGCGCTGATGAACATGACCAGGCTGGAGCCGGAACGAATCTTCTCGTAGGCCTGCTGCGGGGTGAACACGCCGCCGATGCCGGCGATCGCGAATCGGTCGCCGTACTCGCGATAGGTCTGCTTGATGCGTTCGTTGCTGGCCGCGTAGCACGGCGAACCCGAAAGGCCGCCTTCCCAATCACGCGGAATGCTCATGCCGGTGCGGTCCTTCTGC
>CAVEVJ010000227.1:0-2224 GCA_963619075.1 Acidaminococcaceae bacterium | reverse complement strand
CCCCCTTCCTTCCATAAAAAAATTGTGGGGTGACTCCGGATATCGGAGCCACCCCACAATCATTTCAGGCACACCAAAACAAAAGCGCCGCCGGATATTTCCAGCGGCGCTTTTTATCGGGCTTTATCAGGCAAGCACAACCTTGCCTTCCGGCGCTTCGACGGTCTCGCCGAATCCCAGGCGTGCGGTGAACGCACGACCGTCGGAGCTGGCGATCTCCACACCGGCGTCCGTCTTACGAGCGGAGAAGACCACGGAGAATCCGTCCGTCTCACTGACAACGGCTTCGGCGGAGTCAACCTCATCGAGGAACACGGAAACCAAAGCATCCTTGCCGTATTCGTAATCCGGGGTCTCGGCGCCGGGCTTGGTCACCATCACGCTGCCATCGCGCACCCACAGCGGAATGGTGTCGAAGCCGTGGCGTTCGTTGCGCCACACGCCATGCTCGGAGGTGACCTTCTCGCCGGTGAACCAGTTGGTCCACGTGCCGGCAGGCAGGTAGTACTCGACGTCGCCGGAGTAGGTGAACACCGGGGCAACCAGCAGGTTCGGACCGAACATGTACTGGCGGTCGAGCGGGCGGCAGGCCGGATCGTTCGGGAATTCCACGAACATCGAGCGCATCACCGGAGTACCGGTCAGATGCGGCTGCAGGCCGGTCTGGAACAGGTACGGCATGAGCGAGAGCTTGAGCTTGGTGAAGGTGCGTGCCACATCGACCGCGGTCTGGCCGGGCGCGTTCACCACGCCGTTCTTCTCGTCCTCCTCGTCGAACAGCCACGGCACACGGTACACGGTCGAACCGTGCATACGCGAGTGCGATCCGAGCAGGCCGAACGCCACCCAGCGCTTGTACACGGCCGGATCCGGATACGCGCCCTCGAAGCCGCCGATGTCATGGCTCCAGAAGCCGAAGCCGGAGCTGGTGATCGACAGGCCCGCGCGCAGGGTCTGCGCCATGCCATTGAACGTCGATTCGCAGTCGCCACCCCAATGCACCGGCTGCTGCTGACCGCCGACGGTCGCGGAACGCGCGTACAGGCAGGCGTTGCCCTTGCCGTAGGTCTCCTCGATGGCCTCGAACACCGCCTGGTTGTACAGCTGGGTGTACCAGTTGTGCATGGAGAGCTTCGGAGAGCCGTCATACCAGACCACATCACGCGGGATTCGCTCGCCGAAATCGGTCTTGATGGCATCCACGCCCTGGTTCAGCAGTGCCTTGACCTTGTCTTTGAACCACTCGCGTGCCTCCGGATTGGTGAAATCCACCAATCCCATGCCAGCCTGCCAGAAGTCGGTCTGCCACACTTCGCCATTGGCCTTCTTGACCAGATAGCCCTTCTCCTTGCCTTCCTTGAACATGGAGCCACGCTGTCCGATATACGAATTGATCCAAGCGCAGATATGCAGTCCCTTATCTTCGTGCAGACGCTTGAGCGTGGATTCGATGTCTCCGAAGAAACGCTTGTCCCACTCGAAGTCGGTCCAGTGGAATTCACGCATCCAATAGCAGTCGTAGTGGAAGGCGCTCAGCGGAATGTCTCGCTCGGCCATGCCGTCGATGAAGGAGTTGATGGTCTCCTCGTCGTACTTGGTGGTGAACGAGGTGGTGAGCCACAGACCGTAGCTCCACGCCGGAACGTTGGCCGGACGTCCGACCAGTGCGGTGTAGCGGTCGAGGATTTGCTTCGGCGTCGGGCCGTAGATCACGCAGAAGTCGATGGTCTCCCCCGGCACCGAGAATTGCACGGCCTCAGTGTTCTCGGAACCGACTTCGAACGACACATGGCCACGGTTGTTCACCAGCACGCCGTATCCGTTGGAGGTCATGTAGAACGGAATATCCTTGTAGCCCTGTTCGGAGGCCGTACCACCGTCCTCGTTCCAGATGTCGATGGTCTGACCATTCTTCACGTACGCACCGAATCGCTCGCCGAAGCCGTAGACGCTCTCGCCGACTCCCAGGTGAAGCTGGATGGCCGTGAACACGTCGGATTCGTCGTAGGCGGAGCCGTCCATGGTCACGCCGAATTCGCCGACCGGCTGGGCCGTCACGTTGGACAGCTTATTCAGCGCGAAACGTCCAAGGGACTTGCCGAACGACTGAGTGAGCTCCTTGCCGTCCTCGCCGAGGAAAGTCAGGTTCCACGGAGAGCCCTTGACCACCTTTGCGGTCAGGCCTCCGGAAGTAAGCGAGATGCTTGCGCCGTTCTGACCGACT
>CAVEVJ010000226.1:0-2117 GCA_963619075.1 Acidaminococcaceae bacterium | reverse complement strand
GCTCATCACCGGTGAGGTTGTCGGCATCCTGCAACTCGTCATAGCCCTTGACGGTGGAGAAGAAGGAGGAGCACAGCTGAGCGTTCTTGGCGTTGGCCACGTAGCTCCATGCCTTGGTGAAGGATTCGGCGGTCACGGCGGTGCCGTCCGTGAACTTCCAGCCGGACTTGATCTTGATGGTGTACTGGGTGGCGTCGGAGTTGGCTTCGACGGATTCAGCGACCTCGTTGGATGCGTTGCCCTGAGCATCGAAGGAAATCAGACGGGAGAACAGCAGATCGATCGGCTTGCCGCCACCAGTCTCGTTGGTGTTGCCCGGGATGAGCGGGTTCTGCGGCTCGGAAGCGTAAGCCGTGATGATGTTGCCGCTGTCAGAAGCGGTATCGTTGGAAGCGCCACAGCCGCTGAGCAGCATGCCCATCGCGCAGGCCGCGGTAGCGAAAGCCAGAGCTTTCTTCTTCATAGAACATTTCTCCTATTCATTGTGTACGGAGTCTCATAGACCCCCTAAAGCAAAAGAAACGGGAACCGACGTTTTACATCAACGCCCATCAACGTTTTGCTAGCAGACATCTATTGTTCACCAATTGAGGGACAACAACGCAGCGTCTCATAAGTGATTCAAAAAAATGGTCATTCCGTGTTGGTTCACGCCCTCGGGAACGCTTGGCCATATCTTGATTTCAGCTGTTCTATGGAAACATGCGTATAGCGCTGCGTGGTTTTCAGCGAGCTGTGCCCGAGAAGTTCCTGAACCTCACGCAGATCCGCTCCCCCATCGAGCATGTGCGTGGCCGCACTGTGGCGCAAAGCATGCGGGCTGATGTCCGGAACGCCGGCATCCCGCGCATGTTCGTGCACCATTCGTCGAACCATCCGCTGATCGATGCGTCCGCCGCGATTACCCAGAAACAGCGCATCGGACGATCTTGAATTGCATAGCAACGGACGCCCCTGATTCATCCATCGACGCAAAGCTTTTCCAGCGGGCGCCCCGAACGGGATCACACGCTGCTTGTTGCCTTTGCCCGTCACCTTCACCGTCCGGTTGGAGAAGGCAACGTCATTGACGCCAAGGCCGACCAGTTCCGCCACGCGCATGCCCGTCGCATACAACAGCTCCAGCATGGCTTTGTCGCGCATGTGCACCGCCAGCTGTTTCGGAGTCTCCTCCTGCGATTGCGAATCGTCGCCTTCTTCATCCTCATGACTCATCAGCTGCTCCGCCTGCGATTCGCTGAGCACCGCCGGCAACGTATCGGGAATTTTCGGCGTCATCAACATGGCCGCGGGATCGGAATCGATGATTCCATGCTCATGGGCCCAGGCGAAGAAAACCCTCACGGCAACGGTTTTACGGGCCATGCTGCTTCGCGCGTGGCGTTTCGACGATTCCGACATCCATATTCTCAAATCGTCGGTATGCACGTCATCCAGCGCCTCGCATCCCAGTCGTTCGAGAGCTTCCATGCATTCAACAAGGTCGGAACGGTACGCTTTGCGCGTATTTTCGCTTAGGCCACGATTGGCCTTCAGAAACGTTTCAAACGAGTCGGCACAGTCATCGAACCGCATATTCACAGCCTCCCATCGCAGCGCACGGCCAAGCTCGGCATGCAATCCGGACGTTACTTAATGCGTCCACCCGCCGATAGACTAAACCCTGAATCATATCTTAGGGACAGGCGGTATCATGACTCGTCATAGCACGCACAGAGCGCAAACAAACGATGGCGGCACGGATGAAGGCATTGTGGCCAAGGCAATTGACCTGACCAAAATCTACGGATCGAAAGACAACGAGGTCACAGCCCTCAACCATGTGGACGTATCATTCAAACGGGGTGAGATGACCGCCATCATGGGGCCGTCGGGTTCCGGAAAATCCACGCTCATGCATTGCATGGCCGGGCTTGACACCCCATCCTCCGGCCAGGTGTTCGTCGAGGGACTTGAAGTCTCGGCCATGAACCAGAAGCAGTTGACCGATCTTCGCCGCGAACAGATCGGCTTCATTTTCCAGTCCTTCAATCTGGTGCCGACCCTGAGCGCGGAGGAAAACATCCTTCTGCCGCTGCAGATAGCCAAACGCCCGATCGACCGTGACTGGTTTAATC
>CAVEVJ010000225.1:0-4176 GCA_963619075.1 Acidaminococcaceae bacterium | reverse complement strand
GTGTCGGGGGCATGTCCGGCTGACGGTTCGTCCGGAAGAAAAGCCGACTGGATGAACCGTCAGCCGGACGACAGGTCTGTCGATCGTCGGGTGAGGTGGCCGGAGTCAAGGCAGGTCGGACGATCGGCAGGATGGACAGGTGGCGTGGCCAAAATCCGCACGACTCGCTGGGGCAAAGCAGGTCGTGCGGATCGTCCGGATGGACAGGTCAGTCGATCGGCAGGGTGGATTCGCGTTGGATGAGCCGGCAGGGCAGATAATCCACGCCATGATGCGGATTGCCGTTGATGGCGTCCATCAGGTAGCGTGCCGCGCGGCGTCCGATCTGTTCGGTGTCGTTGTCGATGCTGGTGAGCGGCGGGCGTGAGCTGGTGGTGAGCACCTCCCAATTATCGTGTCCGATCACGGCCACGTCGTCGGGAATGCGCAACCTCGCCGATTTCAGGGCGTCGATGCAGCCTCGCGCGAGTTGGTCGCTTTGGCATACCACCGCGTCGAATTCAACGCCTTGGTCGAGCAGCAGTCGTGTGGCGGCACGGCCCCAGTTCTCGTCCCAGCGGCCGTACCTGATCGGGCCCGCCGGTTCGAGGCTGACTTCGGCCAGGGCCTCCAAAGCGCCTTTCGTGCGGTCGGTGGCCGCGGTGTAGGTTTCGTCGCCGCCGATGATGGCGATCTTGTGCTTGCCGCAGGAGATGAGATGGTTGACGGCCATGCGCCCCGCTTCGACGTTGTCGCAGGTCACGGAGCAGTCGTTGGTGTCGGTCGACGGTCCATATACGTATACCAGCGGAACATTCCAATCCTGGCCCAGTGAGGGGCGTGGATTGGTTTCGCGCTGCACGATGAGCAGGCCGTCCACTTTGAGGGACAGCAGTTTTTCCACGTGGATGCGCTCGAGGGCGTCGTCCCCGCGCGCGTTGGCCAGCAGTACGGAGGCCGATTGGGTGCGCAGCTCGTTTTCGGCTCCGATGAGAATCGGTGTGGAGAAACGGCCTTGAAGATCCGAGGTGATCAGGCCGATGGTTCCGCTGCGGCCCTTGGCCAGCGACTGCGCCAGTTTGTTGGGGGAGTAGTTGAGTTGCTGCGCCGCGGCAAGCACACGCTGTCTGGTTTCCTCGCTGACTCGGGGTTTGCCGTGGAGCGCCTTCGAGGCCGTTGCGAGGGATACGTTGGCCAGTGAGGCCACGTCTTCCAAGCGACTTGTTAGACGGATGTCCTTGTCCATATGATCCATCCCCTCCCCGGTGGTCCATGGCCGTCTGCGTATGCACGCGGTATGTCGCATCGAATGCCATTTCGCGAAAATTCTTATTGGTGAAAAACCAACGATTTTCTTGTGATTGTATTGTGAGTATCAGTGTAACAGATGATGCGAAAATAAAAAATGATTTTCGCATTTTCGTTTCTTTCTTGTTTTTTGCGGTCCGAAGAATCGCCTTTTGTGCTAAAAAATGTTGATTTTCCGACAATTTGATGCATTTTATCCATTGCTTTCGTTGTTGGGAAAGCGATTTTGCAAAAAGAAAAAAACGTTGTATAATGAAAGGGCTTTCGCAGTTTTACTCGATGAAGGAGAGTGCTGGCGGAAGTAGTTTTGGCGGAGATACCGCCAATCGCCTCAATGTTGAGAGCGACAGGAGAAAGAAGTAGATCAATGGTCTCTTTTAACAAGATCACCCGTGTCGTGGCAGGTCTTGCCGCAACCGCACTGCTGATTCCGATGGCCGCCTGTGGCGCCAGCGGCGGCAGTGGCAGCGCATCCACCGCCGATATTCCGGCGGCCGGAACCGACGACGGCACCGAGATCACCCTGTGGACCCGCTCCCCGCTGGAGCGTCAGGCCAAGAACGCGGTCGAAGCCTACAACAAGTCCCACAAGAACCAGGTGAAGCTGGAAATCATCCCGAACGACGATATGGAAGGCAAGGTCGGCGGCGCTTCTCAGACCGACTCCCTCCCGGATATCCTCGCGGGCGACGTCGTTCGTATTCCGTACTGGGCATCCGAAGGCATCTTCACCGACATTACCAAGCAGATCGACGGCCTTGACAACAAGTCCGACCTGCAGCAGGGCCACATCGAAGCCGGCACCATCGACGGCAAGGAATACACCCTGCCGTTCATCACCGACGTCTCCGTGATGGTCTGGAACAAGGATCTTTACAAGAAGGCCGGCCTTGACCCGGAGAAGGGGCCGAGCACCATCGCCGAGTTCGTCGAGCAGGCCAAGGCCGTCGCGGCCCTCAATGAGGACGGCGTCGCAGGCTCCTACCTGGCAGGCCAGTCCGGTGGCGCACTCGTGTTCGACCTGTTCCCGTCCGTGTGGGCCGATGGTGAGAGCGTCATGAACGACGACGGCACCGAAGCCACCCTCAACAACGATTCCATGAAGGCCGTCCTCGACGCCTACAAGGAGCTCGCCGACACCACCAACGGCCTCGGCGCAGGCTCCAAGGAAGAGACCGGTGCGACCTGGACCGCACCGTTCGCCAACGGCAAGATCGGCGTGATGCCGTACCCGAACACCTCCAGCACCGCTCTGTTCGAGGCTGAGGCCGACGGCGGCTTCGAAGTCGGCGTGACCCCGATCCCGGGAACCAAGGAAGGCAAGACCTCCACCTTCCTCGGTGGCGACGCCATGGGCATCTCCAAGGACTGCAAGAACGTCGCGCAGGCATGGAACTTCCTCGCATGGCTCATGAGCGACGACGCGCAGACGGAAGTTTTCGCGGACAACGGCGACACCGCATCCAACATCCAGACCCTGAAGACCGCCTACGACGACGCCGATCCTCGCGTCCAGACCATCAACTCCGTGATCATCGACGGCAACGGCAAGACCCCGAAGTCCGCGGCGTTCAACGAGGCGTTCAACGCGGCCGGCTCCCCGTGGCAGCTGCTGATCCAGAACGCGGTCTGGGGCACCAGCGACCTCAAGGCCGACAACCAGGCGATCTCCGACGTGCTTGGCCAGTAATCGCATAACCGTTCTTCATCTCACCTCCTTCCTTTTCCATAACAACTGAATATCGATAACTGAACAGCAATAACTGAACAAGCAGACCGCGTTTGTGGTCTGCCATGAGAGCCGCCGGTGTCGAAAGAAAATGCCTAATCCCAACCGGCGGCTCTCATGGCGGATTTCAAAGAAGTCTTCCAACACAGAAGTTTCAAGGAGAGAAAAACAATGTCAACTGTTTCCAAGAGCGCCGCGCCAGTGAAGACGCATCGCTCAAAAGCCAAGGCGGAAGCGACCCGCCGCGGCTTGCTGTATGCCTTGCCCGACTGGCTGATGATCATCGTCCTGTTCTTCGTGCCGATCGTTCTGCTGGTCATCATGGCCTGCTCGCGCTGGTCTCTCATGGGCGGCAACCAGGGAGTCAACTTCCCGGAGAACTTCGTCAAGGTATTCCAGAACAAGCTGTTCGGCAGCTCCATCCTGTTCACCCTCGAATACACGGTGATCGTAACCGTCTTCCTGCTCGTGCTCGGCCTCGGCCTGGCCCTGATCGTGCAGGAGAGCACCAAGTGGAACAATCTGCTGCGTACCTGCTTCCTGCTGCCGTCCGCAACCGGTCTGGCCTCCGCGTCGCTGCTGTTCTACGCGCTCTACTCTCCGCAGGTCGGCCCCGTAACCAAGATTCTGAGCTTCTTCGGCCTGATGGACGCCAACGGATCCGTGCTCGCCACCGGCCAGAGCGCGCTGTGGGCCACCATCATCGTCATCGTCTGGCGATTCTCCGGCTACTACATGCTGCTCATGATGATCGGTCTGCAGTCCATCTCCGGCGATCTGTATGAGGCCGCCCGCATGGATGGCGCCGGAACCTGGCGAATCTTCCGTTCCATCACCCTGCCGCTGATGAAGCCGACCATCGTGATGTGCCTGGTCTACTGCGTCACTGGTTCCATCCTGGCCTTCGACCAGTTCTTCATCCTCACCAAGGGCGGTCCGAACAACTCCACCATGACCGTGGTGCAGCTCATCTACAACTTCGCCTTCGATTCGAAGAAGGACCTCGGCATGGCGGCCGCACTGTCTCTGATCGTGCTCGCGGCCCTGGTGGTCATCAATTCCATCCAGATGCGCGGTATGCGCGACAACACCAAGTAAAAGGAAGAGAAGCGCATTATGACTACTCCATTGTGGAAGCGTATCATCGCCCGCGTTCTCGA
>CAVEVJ010000224.1:0-5918 GCA_963619075.1 Acidaminococcaceae bacterium | reverse complement strand
TTGGTGTGCCTGAAATGATTGTGGGGTGGCTCCGATATCCGGAGTCACCCCACAGTTTTTATGGAAGGAAGGGAGGAGAAGATTTCGATTAATCGTGCGCGTTGACGTATTGCGGATTTTCGATTCTGCCCATGCCGCCGTAGCGGTTGAATCCCCACAGCAAAATGAGGGATTTTGCGTAACTCACCCAGGCGATGCCGAACAGAATCGCGAACACGCGCACGAACGGCACGTAATAGGAGATGCCAAAGGCCAGTATGTCGATGACGACGAGAATCAACGAGCAGGGGAAGGCCCTCCAGGGGAACATCGCGGACAGCTGCCACAGGCGACCGAGAGTATTGGTGAAACGGGCCTGCAATGGTGCCACGTATTCCGCGAACAACGCCACTACCACGGCTGCGATAATAAGGAAAATCAAGGGCGCATAAGACGCATTGGTGTCCCAGGCATTCCAGAAGGAAAGGCCGAAAAGAATGGCTGCGGCCAATACAAACGTGAATATTCCGGAAATCAGCCCCTGTTTGAACTCTCGTTTGAACCGCTGCAGATATTCATGAACCAGACGGATGTCGTCATGCTCGTCGTATGCGAACATCGTGCTGTAGAGCGCGGCGCGGGCTGGGCCGATGGTGACGATCGGAATCAGCGTGGCCAGATATACGAGATTCAAAGCGGTAAACCGTGTCAGGGTATTCATAAACTGCCAAAACGGGGCATTGATGTTGAACTTCATGAATCCTCCTTGACCATCATGCTATCGCTATGTCGTAGGAAAATTCCGCACCTCTGCGTTTTCCTCCGGACTTGCTTATTTATAAGTATATAAATAAAAATGTTTTTGTCTAGCGGGCTTTCCTGTGCCAGATTGATGGGGGGATGTTCAAAGGAAGGTGTTCCAACGTTTGGCGTGGAGTTGCGTATTTTGTGAGAAATGCTGTGTTTTCAAGGGGTGACACGGAGGTTCGTTTTTTGATTTGACAAAATATTTCCTTATTTATAGACTCATAAACAAGAAGGGAGAGACTTCAGGAGCGATACCTTGCAGTTGAGTTCTCAAGGTCTTTCATTAACTGCATTGCTTCAAAGGAGACAAGATGCAGACCGTAGCAACCACGGAGGGCAGTGCCACAGTTGAGACTGGTGGCAATGACGGCGTCGCGAAGACGCAGACTCCGAAGGACCGTCGCGGTGCCAACAAGGCAAAGAAGATGGCCTCCGGAATTGATTACAACAAGAAGCACGGTTACAGGCTGTTCGCGCTCGTCGCGCCGTTCCTGATCATGGTCGTGCTGTTCAGCTACCTGCCGCTGTTCGGCTGGATTTACGCTTTCTTCGATTATCAGCCGCCGCTGCCGCTGAGCGAATGCGATTTCGTCGGCCTCCAGTGGTTCAAGCTGTTGGTCACCAATCCGGCACAGCTGCAGACCATCGGCCAGGTGCTCATCAACACCTTCGCCATGTCCGGCCTGAATATCCTCACCTCGTTCATTCCGGTGATCTTCGCCATCGCCCTGAACGAGATCCGTGCCAGGTGGTTCAAGAACCTGGTGCAGACCCTGACCACCCTGCCGAACTTCATCTCCTGGGTTCTGGTCTACTCCATCGCCTTCGCGATGTTCTCCTCCTCCGGCATGATCAACGAGCTGCTGCAGAATCTGCATCTGATCTCCTCCCCGATCAAGTTCCTTGACTCCGGTGATCACACTTGGCTCAAGATGCTGCTGTGGAGTATGTGGAAGGGCGTCGGCTGGGGCTCCATCATGTACCTCGCAGGCATCGCCGGCATCGATCCGGAACTGTACGAGGCCGCCCAGGTGGACGGCGCGAACCGCTTCCAGCAGATTATCCACGTCACCATTCCGCAGCTGCTGCCGACCTACTTCGTGCTGCTGATGCTGTCGATCTCCAACTTCCTGAACAACGGCATGGACCAGTACTACGTGTTCCAGAACTCCTTCAACCAGAAGTGGATTCAGGTGCTCGACCTGTACGTGTACAACGTCGGCCTCGGTCAGTCCAGCCTGTCGCTCGGTACTGCAATCTCGATGCTGAAGTCCCTGGTCTCCGTGGCCCTGCTCTTCATCGTCAACTCGCTTTCCAAGCGTCTGCGCGGCGTGGGAATCGTCTGATCTAACCGGGAAAGGAAAAAGGAATCATCATGGCAAAGGTCAAGAAGAGCGTTCCTCCGGCAATGCGCCGCACTACCGGTGAGAAGGTCTACAACGTCTTCAACATCATCGTCCTGTCCCTGTTCACGCTGATCTGCGTGTACCCGTTCTACTACCTGATCATCAACTCGTTCTCCGACAACAACGCTTCCGCCGCCGGCGAGGTGATGTGGTGGTTCAAGGGATTCCACCTGCAGAACTACAAGGATGTGCTCGGCCTTGACGGTCTGGCAACCGCGGCCTGGATCTCCGTCGCACGTACCGTCATCGGTACCGTGCTGACCGTCCTCGCATCCGCCTACCTCGGCTTCATGTTCACCCAGCAGAAGATGTGGGCCCGTTCGTTCTGGTACCGCTTCGTGGTCATCACGATGTACTTCAACGCAGGCCTGATCCCGATGTTCATCACCATGAAGAACCTGCACCTGACCAACAACTTCTGGGTCTACATCCTCCCGGCGGTCGTGCAGCCGTTCAACATCATCCTGGTCAAGACCTACATCGAATCCATTCCGGCGTCCCTGCAGGAAGCGGCCGAGGTCGATGGTGCCAACACCTTGACGATCTTCTACAAGATCGTGCTGCCGATGTGCACCCCGATCCTCGCGACCGTGGCCATCTTCTCGGCAGTGAATCAGTGGAACTCCTTCCAGGACACCCTGATCTACATGACCGATTCGAAGCTCTACTCGCTGCAGTATCTGCTGTACACGTACATCAACCAGGCGTCCGCACTGGCCAATTCGGTGAAGGCGAACGCGGCGAACGTAAGTGCCTTGGCATCCGCGGCAACACCGACATCAATACGAATGACGGTTTCCGTGATAGTGGTCCTACCGATCATGTTCACATACCCGTTCTTCCAGCGCTTCTTCGTCAAGGGCATGATGCTCGGCGCGGTCAAGGGCTGATCCCAAACGAACTTTGCCGGGCCGGATGTCGGCCGCAAGGCGAAATCCGGCCCGGCAAACAAACAATCTTTTACCCCATAACTGAAATTTAAAGAAAAAGGATACAAGGAGGTTTCCGCAATGGAACTCAAGAAGAAGTTCACCACGGTGCTGGCCGCCGGCGTTGCCGCAGCCACGCTGTTCTCCGTGGCGGCTTGTGGCAGCAGCAATGATGCCAGCGACACCACGGATGACGGTTCGGAGATGACCGTCGAGGTCTTCGACTCCCTCGCCAACAGCCAGGGTGTGCAGAAGTCCGGTTGGTTCGCCAAGATCGTCAAAGACAAGTTCAACATCAAACTGAACATCATCGCTCCGAACGTTTCCGGCGGCGACACCGTGTTCGATACCCGTTCCGCTTCGGGCAACCTCGGCGATCTCGTGATCGTAGGCGCCGGCAACGGCCGTCTGCAGAAGCTGGTCAAGGCCAAGCTGATCACCGACATGACCCCGTACTACTCCAGCATGGAGAACGTGAAGAAGTACGATTCCGCAGTCAAGTCCATTACCGAACAGGCCGGCGAGGACGGCGTGTGGGGCATACCGCAGGCCGTGTCCTCCCAGTCTCCGACCGATCCGTCCGAAGGCAACGAGCCGGGCGCCGCTCCGTACATCCGCTGGGACATCTACAAGGAGATCGGCTATCCGGAGATCAAGGATCTCGACAGCTTCGTTGACGTGCTGAAGCAGATGCAGGATCGTGCCCGTCAGGACACCGGCGAAGACGACATCTACGCCATCTCCCTGTTCAAGGATTGGGACGGCGACGTGATGCAGAACGCCGCTTCCATCTGCAACTGGTTCGGTTACACCAACCAGGGCTCCGTCTTCATCTCCGCCGACGGCACGGATGTACAGTCGGCAACCCAGGAAGGCGGCATCTACGAGCAGGCTCTGGAATTCCTCAACAAGTGCGAGCAGGCCGGCATCGTCGACCCGGATTCCACCACCCAGGACTGGGACACCATGCAGACCAAGGTGACCAACGGCAAGACCATGCTCTCCATCTGGAGCTGGCTGGGCAAGCCCCGTATGAACTCCGATGAGAACAAGGCCAACGGCGTTGGCTTCATGCTGGCACCGCTGCAGAACATGAAGGTCTATTCCGCAGGCTTCCAGCCTGATGGCGACGGCGCAACCATCATCGCCATCGGCTCCAAGGCCAAGAACAAGGCGCGTCTGGCCAAGTTCATCGACTGGCTGTACTCTTCCGAAGGCATCTACGCTGCCTCCTCCAACTCCGGTGGTGCCGCCTGCCCGAAGGATCTCGGCTGCTTCACCACTGACTCCGATGGCAAGAATCCGACTCTGACCGAGTTCGGCCAGCAGGCCATGACCGGCGACCACGCCAACCTGGAGGTCTCCGACGACCTCGGCGGCTCCACCTACGATGATGGCTATTCCAAGCTGAACTTCAAGGCTGTGTCTCAGAACGACATCGATCCGGATACCGGCGAAGCCTACAACCCGCTGCTGTGGGCCTCCAACCAGGACGAGTCCGAGCTGTTCAAGGATTGGTCCGAGCACATGGAAGGTGCCACCAGCGACATCGACTACCTGCAGAAGACGGGCAAGCTTTCCGTTGCTGCTGGCGCATCCTACACCACTCCGCAGGAGGATTCCACGGTTTCCGCAACTCGTAGCTCCGTGAAGACCGAGACTGTGAACGCCTCTTGGCAGGCCATCACCGCCGCGGGCAACTTCAAGAAGGTCCTCAGCGAGGCCCGCACCCAGATCGAGAACCTCGGCTACTCCGACGTCCTTAAGGTTGATCAGGACAACGCCAATGATCTGATCAAGGCTCGCGAGGCGATCATCAAGGAATACAGCGAGTGATTCTAAGCGTTGCGGTTGGAACGTTGGCATTCCCGCCGCAACGGTTCTTGTAACCATATAACTGAAAATTCAAGGGGTGTCGAGACTCTTCGAACCGGATTCGACGCCCCTTCTTTTATCCGGTTCGGCATCCATACGTTTGGCCGATATACGTTTGGCCGAGATTTTCTATCGTTTGCAAAATTCCGGACAGGACCTGTCCGGGAATATCCACTTGAACATGGCAGTAGGCGTGAGCCGCTGGTTGAGGAGCGCATTCAATGATGAATATGAGCACTATCGAGGCCGTCATCGCAGCCGGCCCATACACCGACACCTGGGAGTCGTTGAGCCAGGCTCGTTGCGACGCCGTATGACACAAAGGAATCAAAGTTGATTTTCCAAAAGCATTCGCGCATTGTTTTCGTAGGCGATTCCATCACGGACGCCGACCGCGACCGTACCGCCATCCCCGGAGGCTGGGGCTATGGGCATGGGTATGTCAACACATTGCATAATCTTCTTACGGCCGTATATCCGGATAAAGCGTTGTGCACCATCAATGAAGGCATCAACGGCAACGATATCGTCGACATGTCCGAACGTTGGCAGAGCGACGTCATCGACATGAATCCGGACTATGTGTCCATCATGATCGGAGTGAACGACGCTTGGCGTTATTTCGACGGTCCGCTGTGGCAGGCTCGCCTCAACACCGTGGAAACCTACGAACGTATCTATGACGAGCTTATCGAACGTGTGAAGCGGGATGCGCCGAATCTCAAGGGAATCATCATCATGCGTCCGTTCATGTTCGAACCGAACCCGCAGGATGCCATGCGCGCCAAGGTTGAGGAATTCGCAGCCGCGTCCAAGCGTGTGGCCGAACGCCACGACGCGATTTTCGTCGATACGCAGGCGGCCGTGGACCATTGGCTCACCCAGCTGCATGGATGCCTGGCCAGCCAGGATCGCGTGCACC
>CAVEVJ010000223.1:0-5337 GCA_963619075.1 Acidaminococcaceae bacterium | reverse complement strand
GACCGGCGGCGCGACCTTCAGCACGATCACCGCCAAGACCGGTGAGGTCTCCACTGCTGACGCCGCACGTCGAAGTCGCCGATACCGTTGGCGCAGGCGACTCCTTCTCCGGATCCTTCACCGGCAAGCTGCTCGTCGGCGAGTCCCTGAAGGAAGCGCATCGCGCCGCGGTGAACACCGCTGCCTACGTGTGCACCAAGGAAGGCGGATGGCCCGTGTACCCGGTCGAGGGCGTTCCGGACTATCTCGCCGAAGCAGGCAGGTAAAAGTCTTCGGGAAACCGATTCGCTTTCATCATCACAGGGTCTCGCGCCGCCTACATGGAACACACCCCGATTATCGGACTGAGGAAATTCGGATTCGACGATCGCGGATGAGGTTCGATGCGACATGACGCGAGACCTTTTCATATGTGTTTATACGTGACTGTTGTTAGAATCATTGCGTACGTCAATCGATTTACCTACCTGATTCACCTACCTGATTCACCTACCAACGAAGAAGTTGCCATGACTACTGAGAACAGTCCCGTCCACAACAACCCGATTCCCCAATCCGTCACCGAATTCATGGAACGGATCGCCGATCTGTGCGGCGGCGAGCATGCCGATTGGTCTGAAGATTTCAAGGCCGGATTCGCCAACACCCTGGCAACCACCGTGCGCCAGCATCCGGACGGCACCACGTTCCTGCTGACCGGAGACATCCCCGCCATGTGGCTACGGGACTCCTCCGCGCAGTTCCGGCCATATCTGGCCGTGGCCAAAGACGATCCGGAACTGGCAGAGCTCATCGCCGGACTCGTGCGACAGCAATTCCGATTCATCAACATCGACCCCTACGCGAACGCGTTCAACGAAACACCGAGCGGAGCAACGTGGGATCCGGATGATCAGACCGATTCATTCGGCCCTTGGCTTTGGGAACGCAAATACGAGGTGGATTCCCTGTGCTATCCCATCCAGCTTGCATGGCTCCTGTATGTCAACACCGGACTCACCTCCCATTTCGATGACGCGTTCATCTCCGGAGTGCGCAAGATCCTCGATGTGTTCGAGACCGAACAGAACCATGCCGACTCCCACTACCGTTTCTTCCGCCCAAACAACGATCCGCGCGATTCCGTACCGAACGGCGGCGCAGGAGGACCGTTCGCGGTGACCGGCATGACCTGGTCCGGATTCCGCCCAAGCGACGACGCCTGCGTCTATCCGTATCTCGTGCCATCCAATATGTTCGCATGCGTGGTCATGGAGTATCTGAGGCGAATCTTCACCGAAATCCTTAACGACGAGCAAATCGTCGAACGGGCAACGAAACTGAAGCAAGACATCGCAAAAGGCATCGCCGAATACGGAACCATCGAAAACGCCGCCGGAACACGCATCTACGCCTACGAGACGGACGGTCTCGGCAATGCGCTGCTCATGGACGACAGCAACGTCCCGAATCTTATGGCGGCACCATATTTGGGCTTCTGCGATTCGGACGATCCCGTATATCTCGCAACCCGGGAAACACTGCTGAGCCGCGAAAATCCATATTATTTCGAAGGCGACTACGCCCATGCCATCGGATCACCCCACACGCCGGAAGGCTACGTGTGGCCGATCGCCATGGCGATCCAAGGGCTCACCAGCACCAGCAAGGATGAAAAAGCCCGTATCCTGGACCAGCTCGTTGCCGCCGACGCCGGAACGCATCTGATGCACGAAAGCTTCGACGTCAACGATCCGACGCAATACACCCGGCCGTGGTTCAGTTGGGCGAACATGATGTTCTGCGAATTGGTCATGGACTATTTCGATATTCGCGTACAGCGATAATACCGGATTTTGCGATCATCTCCTTTCGTGATATATTGAAGAGTCCGTCCGCAAGGAAGGAAGCTTGATAAATCAAGATTGGGGATGATCGGTTTCGACGGTGACCTGTTCGTCGCAGGGAAGCGTGCCGAGAACGTAGGGTCCGCTCGTGGATGCCCCCTACAGAAGAATAAGTGCTAAATCTAACCGCACTGAGTTCGCTCTCGCTGCCTGAGCTTCGCGCCAGGATTAACCAGTGAGCAGCCGCTCCGTTCACTCCTCCTCGTCTTTGGGAGGATGTTGAGCGTCGTTTAGAAGACTTGCTTTGACGGCTGAGCCACAGGGCCGTCAAGGGACTTTTACTGCGGATATGCTCGCCATCAGTCGTCTGCGACATCGATGGGGGCAGAAAAACCGCCGCACGGCCAGCAGACTACGCACGTAGAAGACTGAGGGTACGGTTACCGGACCGGGGTTCGATTCCCCGCATCTCCACGTTTCGAAAGCCGCCAGAAATGGCGGCTTTTCTTGTATTTCCAATCGATTTACAGCCGCTATTCCCGTACCGACGCAAACAGCAGACTTTACGTCGGTACGGGAATATTACAAGCCTGTCACTATTCCTGTACCGACGCAAAACACGTCGTTTGCGTCGGTACAGGAATACACGCGGCCGACGACTATACCCATACATACGCAATCAGAACATCTGCATTATCTCAATCCAACAATCGGAATATGGATGTCCATACGTGACCTAGATGATGACGCGTCCGGTCATCCACGCAAGCACGAAGACCGCGATCGTGACCACAACAGTCACCAGAAGAGATATTATGCGGTTCCTGTTGTCCTTCTGAATCTGAAAAGTCAGGATGAATACGGCGGCAAAGCAGACGATGGTGCTGAGCAGATGATATGGAGGATTCTTCAGCACTTTGGCCAGGTAGAAGACTCCGAAAAGCGCTAGGATGAAGTTGCCCAGGCCCAGAATCACACTACCGAACACGTTTTGCTTGTTGATGTAGTATGCGATGAATCCGCCGGGCAGCGTAAGAAGCGTGGCTGGACCCCAGATGTTGCAGTAGTAGTACAACGCTAGATCGGCGGAAAGACCGAACATCACTTCGATAACGAAGCAGAGTGGCTGGCTAATGAGAAAGAAAACGAAGATTTTGAGCGCTGACTCCCAATTTTTCATACAGTTGGATGCGATGATCACCGCGAAGATGACCCACCATTCGTAGCTGACCGCAATGTCTTTGAGCGATGTATCCGCCACTGCCGGAATGGATCCGACGATGCCGGTGTAGATACCCGCGGCGGCCGCGAACAGCACCACGGCAAGCCAACTCATGTTGAGTCCCCCAAACAGTTTCCTCATATGGAAATCCTTTCTCTCCCGCGCTTCTCCTGACAGCGCCATTGCTTACGAGCACGGCACCCTTCGAAGCGTCAATCACGACGGCTGGATATGCACGTCATTCTTTACTGCACAGATTACCCTGAACACATTGCGGCACACCATCAATCCGTTCGGCGTCGGCCGATTGAATGAATGAACGGACATATCAAATGGTCGTTCATGGTGCGGTTCATTTCGGAGAACCGCACCATCTTCGCCATATCCTAATGGAGATATCCTAATGGAGGTTTTGCGTACGATTCCCACGACGGACGATAATGAAGGCCGCAACGAGCGTGGCTACCACACCTGCGATGACGGGGACAAAAACATCCGTACCGGAAATAGCCAGCTCCTTGGATTTGACGCCCGCCACATCGTTGGACTTGGAAGAATTCGTTTTGGAATCCGCTCCCCCTTCCTTCCTACCGTCGCCGTCCTTCCCTGAGGTATCGGCCTTCGTTCCGGCCTTGGCTGGAGATACGAGCGATGCAACGGCAGCATTCACATCATCGGAATTCGGGGTGGTGTTGGCCAACACGTTTCTATAGTCGGCCCCTGCATCATCAAGCTTCGCACCTGCCTTATCAATGGCCGCAACGAACGCATCGTGTTCATCCTGCGTCATCCAGGTATCCGATGCGCTCACATCGGAGCCGTCCGCACTGACGACCGCCGACGCAAGCACTGCCTTGGCGGAGTCCACAGCGTTTTCAAGGGATATCAGTTCGTCAACGGAAGCCCAGCCACGCTTCTCCGAGAATGCTTTGATTGGCAGGTTATCGATGCTCCATGAAGTCTCCTGCGAGTCAAGAACGTCTTTCACGTTTTTCCAGTCGGACCATTCGCCGTCCGGCTCAAGGGTCCAGCTTTCACCCTCGTTGACTTTCGTCTCATACGTGCCAAACTTGATGACGTCATACGAACTGCCCAGTTTGGTACTGCTCGCTCCGGCGGTCTGATAGTACTTATCACCATTGTCTTCGATACGTTTCTGGGTAATGACTACAGAATAACGTTGTCCCTTACGTAGCGCGACCCACTCGTTTTCGTCTTCAATCAGATAACGATGGTATCCGGCGTAGTCATAGGTCACATCCTTCGTGAATGCCAGCCTACCGTCAACCGGCCCTTGCGCATTCTCATCAAGCACGTACACATCGTAGGTCACTTGCATATTAGGCTTTGCGGTTTCACTCGACACCGCACGCACCACACGATCCCCGTCCGCCATGAACACATTGGCAGAACTTGTCTTCGTATCGGACTCCCTCACGAGAGTGCCATATGGCACCAGGTAGTCGTATTGATCAATATCGAAATGGACATTCTGGGTACCGGAATCTACATCGTAATTGTACGCGGAGAGTTCTCGGATGGTGTGGTCATAGTATGAAATCCAGAAATATCCCGTATAGTTGCCATCCGCATCCTGCTCACCCCAGTTCCTTTTGTTCGGAATTTCATTGGTACTGGATCCCCAACTGTTTTTCACCAAGAACGCACCCGGCGCAGGTGGTTGCTTATCCTCACGGAAGTTCGACACGGCATAGTCATCGTCATAACCGACGATCGTTGCTGCGTGCGAGCTTTCCAGACCAGTGTCACGATATACTGCCCAAGTATCAAGATTCATATACTTGACCCATTTCAAATACTCGGGAAAATCAAGATTGACGTCCTCATAGGCGTACACCATGGCGACGGCTCTACCATTGTTGATCTGCTCTTTTACCGCGTCCAACCCCTCCTGACTGACACCTACATAATTACCGTCAGAGTCAAGAACACGAAGCTCGGGCAAGATGTAGCTTTCCTCGAGCGCATATTCGGACTTACCGTATAAGTCATCGCTTAATGCCCAATCGTCCTGATCGGAATAACCGGTGACGACGGCCTTGTACCCCTTGGCCGTTTGCTCTTCCACATAATCCCCGACCGCATCCAAATACAGATCTTCCTCAGCTACGATGTAGTTGTTGGGGTCATATACCGCCACACGGATAAGTCCCTCTTTTCCGCGGTATGGCGCATTGG
Organism: Acidaminococcaceae bacterium; assembly: GCA_963619075.1. Taxonomy (GTDB): domain Bacteria; phylum Actinomycetota; class Actinomycetes; order Actinomycetales; family Bifidobacteriaceae; genus Bifidobacterium. The sequence continues at coordinate 90 of CAVEVJ010000223.1, read as the reverse complement.
ACTCATACACCGGACCGACACCAGAAGAATAGAGGGACGACGCGAAGTACGGGTGACCACCCTCATACACGGAGGACGTTCTCTTCAACC
>CAVEVJ010000222.1:0-2628 GCA_963619075.1 Acidaminococcaceae bacterium | reverse complement strand
AATACAGATTGTGCGAGCCCAAGACCGAAAGCAGCAAACGGGTCGTGCCCATCCCCCGGCCGCTCGTGCCGCTCATCGAGGACCACATCAGCCGGTTCTGCAAGGACCGCAAGCCCGACACCATGCTGTTCCACTCGTGCATGATGGAAGAATGGCTGCTCCCGCCCGCGACCATCGAACGGATGTTCCGCGTAGCACGCGAGAAGATAGGACGCCCCGACATCACCTTCCACTCGCTCCGCGCCACGCACGCCACCATGTTCGTCCTCGAGGGAGGGACCATGCGCGAGACGATGGACGAGCTCGGGCACACCAGCGTCTCCGTCGCGGTGAACAGCTACCAGCAAGTCGTCAAAGAACACCGACGCGAAACCGCGGAACTGCTCGCCTACCGGTACCTGCCATCGGACGACCCGGAAGCGATCCGCACCGTCATAGCCCAGAAGGAACGCCAGATCGGCAAGCTCCGGAACGAGGTGGAACGGCTCAGAGAGATCCTGCTGGAACGGGATACCGGAATACCGACGGACCCGGACACCGTTTTACCGAAAGACCGAAATATTTAAAAACCGATACCGGTAAAGACCGGAGTCAAACAGAACAACCCGGCATGCCACGCACGTCTAAGCGTTGCGGCACACACAGCAGCAACACTTAGATAGGCGAGGCCACGAGGCAATGCCCGAATCCAATCGGATACCGACATACCAAAAACCGAAGGGACGGAAATAACGAAACCGGTAAATACCGAAATAACGGAACAAGGAGAAACCGATGAACGAGAAGACCCGCGAACCGCGGGTGATCGCACTGGCGACAGGCAAGGCGACAGCATGAAAGCCGCAAACGCCACATTCCCGTTCCAGAAACGTCCGTTCAAAGAGATAGAGATTCCGATTCACTCTGAATCGGCCAGAGATCAGAACAGTACGACTACCATCGCGCTTTGAGACTGCTTATATCGTTTTGGACGGAATGAGCGTCAATCAGAAAGTTATGTATGATGGTTTCGCTTATTTATCTCGGTAAGGAGAATCCCATCTCATACAAGACAGTATTCGGCATGGACAGTTTCAATAGACATGACGCCGATGAAGGGAACCAGACCGCGGATTCGACCGACGATACAAAGGCGTATCCTGAGTCCGCTTCGGGATATTTGATTAACGACTTGGGCAAGTTGCTGAATATGAATCCAGATTTCTATAGACGACGGATCCGCCGCATTAGGCCGGCTGCGATTGCCGTCGGGCTGAGTGCCATTTGCCTGATTGCCATTTTCTTGATTCCAGATGATTCGAATCCGGTTTTCCAGAATTTCTTCAGCGCACTGTTTGGTTTCTTCCTCGGGTTGGCCTCTTCTGTATATGAGAAATTCCGCAATTGGGCCGACCGAGTTAATCAGACCATGAAAGACGCTGAAGGACGTATGCCGATACGGGAAGTCATATATAAGAATTTTATATTCTACGATGAATGTTTTATAACGCTTCCGACAGCACGCGTATCCCCAACCTGGGCACAAAGAGCATGGATTAAAATCAGATTCCCCTCATTGTCGCGCAAGTGGCATAAATTTTTTTGCAAAGGAATGGCTGAACCAGGTTTGAAACCATTACCATTTCCGCTTATCTATGACTCTTTGCAGAGTGAGCAAAAGAAGTTCTCGATAAGATGGCGCCATTGGTTCAATAAGAGGGAATGCAGAAAGCGGCTTCATTATCTGGAGTCGTTGAGCCGATGCGTCTTCATACTCGAGCCGTATCAGGCGACGCTTGATTATCTACTGAATCATTCGCGCAAGATAATCGGGAAGGAAATTCGTAAGGATAAAATCCTGAAGGGATACATTCCGGCTGATGACGAAGTCTACGTTTGCAAAAAAGTAGGCAAATGAGCAATACCGGAATACGGAAATACTGAAATCAGTAAATACCAAAAACAATATACCGGAATCGGTTTTCAGCCCTCGGAATCCACCGCGCCTCGATCCTTGCCGAAGAGATGGTCGAACAGTTTCTCCCCGGCCTCATCCCTGTCGTACACGCCGCTCTCGTACATGTCCAGGATGAAGTCGGTCTTGGCGAATCTCGCCTTCATGTCGTCGGGAAACGTCGGCGCGGCATCGGCCGACATGGCCACGGTCACGTCGCCGAACCGCACATCGCTCACGCCGAGGGCCTCGTTGCCGTCCGGCTCCAGCAGCATCACCCATCGGTCGTCGTCGCCCTTCGGATCCGGGCCAACGATCCGCGCCCACACGCTGCCGTCGTCCATGGTCCGGGCCTCACCCGACTCGGACTCGCCATAATACCGGAAGCCCACCCATCTAACCGCGCCCATGTAATTCATCTGCTTGTCATCCATGACTCTTATCCTTTCCTTTAAGGCGGCATCATCGTCGTCGACAACACCAGTTATAGAAGACACGGTGCTTCCACATCGAAAGCAGACTTGCCCAAGAAGCCGGAGGGGAGACGATAATGGTTGAGATTCAAGAGCAGGAAGAACCGCTAAGCGAAGCCAAAGCGGGAAAGATCCTCGATGCCGTCTATGAAAAAACCTTGAACGGCATTCCCCTGGTGAGCCGTTCCATAGATGAAATCGCCGACGATTATCTATCCCACC
>CAVEVJ010000221.1:0-2749 GCA_963619075.1 Acidaminococcaceae bacterium | reverse complement strand
ACCGTTACTGGTCGGTTCGAGCCATCAAAGAAGACCTCGATCTGCGAGGACGTCACGAATTCGAAGTGGCGGTCGAAAACTGGACCCACGATTTCAACATCGGATCCATGGTGCGCACCGCCAATGCTTTCCAAGCGCGCCGCGTGCATATCGTCGGGCCGCACAAATGGAATCGCAAGGGCGCTCTCATGACCGAGCTGTACCAGCATGTCGAAAACCATCCCTCTATCGCTGAGCTGGTGGAATGTTGGAAATATCGCATTTCCGGCGAAATCGCGGCGGTGGAATCGCAGGCCGACGCAATTCGTTTCCGTATGCGGCGAAACGCGAACGGCATTCAGGAAGATGCGGATCAATTGGCACAATTAGCGCAATTGGCCGAGCTGGAGTTGAAGATCGCCGATTTGCAGGCCGCGCGTGTTATCGCGCTCGACATCATTCCGGGTGCCGTGCCGATGGAGACGTATTGTTTCCCCAAGCGTTGTCTTATGCTGTTCGGCGCGGAAGGTCCGGGACTGTCCGAGAAGGCGCTTGAGCTCGCCGATGATGTGGTGTACATCTCCCAGTTTGGTTCGGTGCGTTCCATCAATGCGGGCGCTGCCGCTGCGGTTTCCATGCATGCCTGGATAGCTCAGCATGCCGCTCCGCAAGCCTGATGGTTTAAAACTGTTTTTTTCATTACTCGTTACCTAGACGGTCCAACTATGTGTAGATGGTTCAACTATGTGTCCGCACCCCCTGTTGCTGAGTGGGCATATCTCTCCAGTGGCTGGCTGTTTTGGGTCTCTGAGGTGCCATTCAGCGGGATGATTTATCCAGTGACTGGTGAAATTTAGTCTCTGTGTGGTCTCTTAGGGGGCGGATATATCCAGTCGTTGGAGAATTTTGGACCTTTAGATGGGCTTCGTCGGGTATATTTCTCCAGTGACTGGCTGTTTTGGGTCTGTAGGGTGCCATTCAACGGGATGATTTATCCAGTAGCTGGCGATTTTTGGCTGTTCGGAGAGACCTGAGTGGGTATATTTCTCCAGTGACTGGCTGTTTTGGATCTCTGAGGTGCTGTTTAACGGGATGATTTATCCATCGGTTGGAGAATTTTGGACTGTGTGGCAGTCTTCCGGCGAACAAATTCCACCAGTCACTGGCAGATATGGACGTATACGAGAATCGACGTATACGAGAATCGGCGTGTAGGCGTGTAGGCGTGTAGGCGTGCGGTCTCTGCTGGGTCGACTGAAGTAGTCGCTCAAAATGGACGCGTCAAGATATTATCGGCACTCCCGCGCGACGCAATTTTGCAATCATCGGTTTGCGCTGCAGAACGTCGTCGAATGTAAATCGGACGATTTCCGTAACTCCCGCGCGGCGCAAGGCCTCCTCGCGCCTACGTTCCAGCTGAACGGTTTCCTGTATGCTCTTTCTGCCGGTCATTTCGGGGTCTACATACTTTGTCGTGCCATCGAACTCTCCGACGATGATTCTGCCATCGTCCGTACGCCATAGGAAATCCACACGGAATTGCTCACCGGTCTCGGGGTCGGTGAACGGTATTTGGAGTTGAGGCGTCGGGAAACCTGCCTCAATCATGGTTCCGCGCGCTAAGGATTCGCCGCCGTTCTCGCTGTTTGAATCCGTGTATTGCATGAGCTTGAAAATTGGCGTGCAGTCACGCGTGGTATGAGTGCATTCCTGTAGAATTTGCTCACTATCGACGCCTTGAGCTCCGGCGGAGTCGAAAATAGGCAGAGCGTACCGGAATTCCAGCATTCGTCCGCAGTCGAGAAGCGTGCGCGCGGGATTGGTGACCGGTATGCCGTTCACCATGATCGCTTTGTCTTTCGGGAATGGGCTGTAGATGATGTTGAGCTTGCCATGCGAACGATGCGAGCCGCGGGTGTTCATCGTTATGGTGAGCCCTTGATGATGCAACATCCATGGATGTTCAAAGTTGTATGCCGCGGCGGCGGTGATTCCTGCGAAAATCCAGTTACCGTGAAGTTCTTTGAGCGAACGTGCCGCGTGCAGTGATTGTTCCGCAGCATTTAGTCGATTCCAGTATTCCGTACGTGCATACAGTCCTGGATATGGTTTGACCAGATCTCCGGCAAGATATCTGCGATAGAGACCTTTTTGGATCAGAGGCTCGTCACTGTGCGCGCACCGTCGTGCGTTTTCGGCTTGATTCAGCAACCTGTCGATTTGGGGATATGCTTTCATGATTCGACGCTACCCTGTATCGCGATGTCAGGGGGGAGCGAGAACGGAAAATGTGGATAACTTGAGGGGCTTCGGCGTGTCTGTGGATAACTCTGGCGATGGTGGTGACGCTTATGAAAGCGGACTGCTGTTGATGCGGCGGTGTTGCCTCGATTCCTCCAGTGACTGGTGTGGCCGCATTCCCCCAGTGACTGGAGTAATTGGGTCTCTTGAACGGCTGTTAACGGGTGGATTTCTCCAGTGACTGGCGGATTTTGGTTTCTGAGGCATTATTGAGCGGGTTGATTTATCCAGTGGCTGGTGGAATTCGTCTTCTTGGGGAGGCCCTAGTGGGTTGATTCCTCCAGTGGCTGGTGGATTTTGCCCGCTAGGAGAGATGCGATTGGGTATATTCCTCCAGTGACTGGCGGATTTTGGTTCTTGAGATGTTGTTTTGCGGGTGGATTTCTCCAGTGGCTGGTGGGATTTGGTTCCTGAGACGCCTCTGAGTGGGTGGATTTATCCAGTGGTGGGCGAAGGGACAGACGTGAGT
>CAVEVJ010000220.1:0-2641 GCA_963619075.1 Acidaminococcaceae bacterium | reverse complement strand
GTGCAGGGAGACACCTCCACCACCATGTGCCAGCCGATTGAGGGTCTGGGAGACATCTGCCACAAGTACGGAGCGCTGCTGTACACCGACGCCACCGCTTCGATGGTGGGCAACGACCTGCGCGTGGACGAATGGGGCATCGATATTGCGACGACCGGCCTGCAAAAATGCTTCGGAGGGCCCTCCGGCATGGCACCGATCACCGTTTCCGACAGGGCCGTGGCCGTCATGGAGGAACGCAAGAGCATCGAGGCCGGAGTCGCCGACAACGCGCAGGAAATCGCCACGAAGCGCATTCGCAGCAACTATTTCGACATGCCCCAGATCTTCGATTACTGGGGACCACGCCATCTCAACCACCACACCGAGGCCACACATATGCTGTATGCGACGCATGAGGCAGCACGCATCATCGTCAACGAGGGAATCGACAACGTGATCGAACGCCATCGCATCAACGGAGCCGCCATGAGTGCCGCGGTCGAAGGCATGGGACTTAAACTATACGGCAATCAAAGCCACCGCATGAACGACGTGATCGGCGTGGTAATTCCCGAGGGAGTGGACGACGTGGCCGTCCGCGCGCAACTGCTCAACGACTTCTCCGTGGAGATCGCATCCTCGTTCGGCCCACTCAAGGGCACCATCTGGCGCATCGGCGTCATGGGCTGCAACGCCCGTAAAGATGCCGTGCTCACCTGCGCAGCGGCCCTCGGCAATGTGCTGGAGCGCAATGGCGCTTCCGTCGACACAGACAAAGGCATCGAAGCGGCATTGGCTGTATACAAGGCCACGGAAAAGGCCTGATTCAGACGAAGATCCTTCATCACAACAATCGAAAGCCGAACAAGGAGCAATGACGATGAGCGCAGAACAATGGGCGGCAAGCGCCGCGGAAGAGATTCTCGACCGTTGCGACCAGCTGGCCGAACTGACCAGTATGGAGAACGGCATTGAACGCGACTATCTTTCACCGCAGATGGCCGAAGCATACCGATTGACCGCGGGATGGCTTGAGGATGCCGGACTCACCACATACATAGATCAGGCCGGCAACCTCGTCGGCCGCCTTGAAGGACGGGAACCGGGATTGCCGGCCTTGGTACTCGGATCACACTTGGATTCCGTGCCGGATGCCGGCAAATATGATGGCATTCTTGGCGTGGTGACCGCGGTTTCCGTAGCCGCCCACCTGTCGAAGACCGGCAAGAACAAGGAACTGCCGTTCGCCATCGAGGTGCTGGGATTCGGCGACGAGGAAGGCGCGCGATTCGGCGCCACCCTACTGGGATCCTTCGCGTTCGGCGGTGGCTGGAATGACGAATGGCTGGAACGCACCGACAAGGACGGCGTAAGTATGAGCCAAGCGTTCTGCGATTTCGGCCTTGACCCGAACAAGGTGGGCGAGGCCGCACGCAAACGCGAGGACTATATCGGCTATCTTGAATTCCATATCGAACAGGGACCGATTCTCGAGCAGCGCGATCGTGCGCTCTCCTCGGTGACGTCCATCGCGGCGGCCAGCCGGTATATGGTGACCGTGGAGGGCATGTCCTGCCATATCGCGACGCCGTACGATCTTCGTCATGACGCGCTGACCGCGGCGGCCGAACTCATCGAAGCCATCGACGAAATCAGCCAGGATGCCGGAACCCGCGCCAATGTGGGCGAAATATCCGCGCAACCTGGCGGCGTGAACGTCATCGCAGGCAAAACCACGTTCAGTCTCGACGTGCGTGCGGGAAACGACCAGCTGCGCGACGAGGTGTTCGCTCGAATCTGGAAGCGCGCGGACGAGATAAGCGAGGCACGCAAGGTGAGCATCTCACACAAAATGATCCACACCGCCGACTCAGTGCAGTGCGACGCATTCCTGCGCTCCTGCATCGAAGAAGGCATCGTTCAGGCGGAGAACAAGGATGCGTTCGGCCTGGTGAGCTATCCGGGCCACGACGGCATGGCCGTAGCGAATCTGCTGCCGATAGCGATGCTGTACGTGCGATGCAAGGCCGGCATCAGCCATAGCCCCTACGAATCGGTGACCACGCAGGACGTGGCCTACGGCACACAGGCATTCGAACAGGCGGTGCTCAATGTGGCGGCGCATATGACAGCCCAGCACAACGCCGACGGCTCGCAGGAGGCATGACATGGACGACTTCATCGACACGCCCAACGACGGAACCTCGGCCGATCTCGCCATCCATGGCAATATTCTGCTACGCGACGGCCAGACGCAAGGCACCGTCGTGGTGAGAAACGGACATATCGCAGCGGTGAGCGAGAATCCAAATCTGACGGTCAATACGGAAGAAGACATTCATCTGAGCCCTGAAGAGGTGCTGATTCCCGGTATCGTCGACACGCATGTTCACATCAACGAGCCCGGACGAACCGAATGGGAGGGGTTCGAATGCGCCACCTCCGCGGCTGCGGCCGGAGGCGTGACCACGGTACTGGACATGCCGCTCAACTCCAATCCGCCCACGCTCACCGTGGAAGCCTTGCAAATCAAACGTTCGTATGCCCTGAACAAAGCGCACGTGCAACTCGGGTTCTGGGGAGGTGTGGACGAATCGAATCTCGGACATCTCAAGGAATTGTGGGACGCGGGAGTGTTCGGTTTCAAATGCTTCCTCTC
>CAVEVJ010000219.1:0-4410 GCA_963619075.1 Acidaminococcaceae bacterium | reverse complement strand
GCCGTCTTATCGACATCGTCGCTCCGATTGGCAAGGGCCAGCGTGGTCTGATCGTCTCCCCGCCGAAGGCCGGCAAGACCATTACGCTGCAGAACATCGCCAATGCCATCGCCACCAACAATCCTGAAGTGCATCTGATGGTCGTGCTCGTGGACGAGCGTCCGGAAGAGGTCACCGACATGGAGCGCACCGTGCAGGGCGAGGTGATTTCCTCCACCTTCGACCGTCCGGCATCCGACCATACCACCGTTGCAGAGCTCGCCATCGAACGCGCCAAGCGTCTTGTGGAACTCGGCCAGGATGTTGTGGTGCTGCTTGATTCCATGACCCGTCTTGCCCGCGCGTACAACATCGCGGCTCCGGCGTCCGGACGCATCCTGTCCGGCGGTGTGGACGCCCAGGCGCTGTATCCGCCGAAGAAGTTCTTCGGCGCGGCCCGAAACATCGAGAACGGCGGATCCCTGACCATCATCTCCTCCGCTCTGGTGGAGACCGGTTCCAAGATGGATGAGGTGATCTTCGAGGAATTCAAGGGAACCGGCAACATGGAACTGCGCCTGAGCCGCGAACTCGCCGACAAGCGACTGTTCCCCGCCATCGACGTGAACGCGTCCGGCACCCGCCGAGAGGAGCTCATCACCGATCCGCAGGAACTGCCGATTATCTACCGTTTGCGCCGACTGCTGGGTGGCCTTGAACCGGAGCAGGCCTATCAGACGCTCGTGCCGCGTTTGAAGAAGACCGCCACCAACCGCGATTTCATGGCGTCGCTGATTCAGCAGAGCGGCAACGCGAACAACGCCAACTAACGCTCCCATAAAGGCCGTGTGCCTGGACCGTATGCTTTCACGCATACGGTCCTTTTGCTTTTCGGTTGGAATTTTCTGTCGTGCCGTTTTGCCTGGACCGTTTTGCTTGGATTGCTTTGCCGGAATCATTTTGCCTGTGTCACTTTGCGGACACTGTTCATTCGTATTGAAAACAATTAAGATACATGGAAAAAATACGACAAAGAAAAGTAGTTATTGTAAAAAATCTGAATGCGTATTGCAATTGCCGTAAACATAATTTTTTCAATAAAGGGGGATTGAGGAACGGTCTACAAAAATCTCCCCCTCATGCGCTCTCATGTGACTTGGGGTGGGTATGGTAAGGGATGACATCATAGGTGCTGCATATGTTCTCGGCACTGATGTGTCGATGACGTCAGGCAGTAAAGTTGGGGGACTTTATTAAGGAGGGGTCTATATATGGCAGATAACAGTGCCGCTTCGGGGAACGCGCATGCTGCTGCGTTTCAGATCGACGACATTGACGAGACGATTATCGCCATTCTGGAACAGGATGGTCGTGCCACGCTCGCACAGCTCTCGGAAGCTACCGGACTATCGGTTTCGGCGGTGCAGTCGCGCGTGCAGAAGTTGGAGCGCAAAGGCGTGATTCTCGGGTATCGCGCCGTCATCGACAACGAGAAACGTGGATTGGGCATAACCGCATATGTGTCGGTCACACCGACCGATTACACGCAGGAATCCAGGATTCCCGATATGTTGCGCGATCTCGACGGCGTCATATCATGCGATTCGGTGACAGGCTCGTCCAATTACCTACTTACCGTGCGTGCGGGATCTCCGGCCGCGCTTGAGGAATTGGTGGATAACATCCGTTGCACGGTGTCCGCCAATACGGAAACGACCGTCGTTCTGAAGCGTTACTTCTCCAAGTGACATTTGCGCGTTAGTCTTGTACTTATGAGCGATAGTGAACACGATTGGCTCCGGCCAGCAGAGAATACCGAAACCGAAACCGTCATCGACGAAACCACCGCGCAGGAGAATCCGGAAGTGGCCGAAGCTGTGGCGAAGATAGACGCGTTACGTCAGTCGATAGACAACGTTGACACTGCCATTGTTTCGCTGCTTGCGGAACGATTTAAGTACACGTCGCAAGTGGGTGTGCTCAAGGCGCAGGCGGGCTTTGCCCCGGCCGATTACAAACGTGAGGAACAGCAGATCGAACGTTTGCACGGCATTGCCACGGCCGCCGGTCTTGACCCGGAGATTGCGGAAATGTACCGTGAATTCGTGGTCACCGAAGCGAAGCGACGTCATAAGCGCATCGCCGATGCCGGGGGAGATCCGGGGGTGCTTGACATTTTCGCCTGATTGCGATTTGCAAAAGCATACAAAAAGCCGTCATCGCGAAGCGATTGTTTGAATCGCCTTGCGATGACGGCTTTTCATATTCATATTGCGGTCTTACCGCGGCCTATCGCAATGTACTGCGACTTACCGCGGCTTACCGCAACTTCGGTTTATGCCGTCACTTGCGCTTTGCCGGAGGCTCGCCGAGCTCGCTGTCGGCCACCATCACGCTGATTGCGGCATCCGCTTCGGACTTCGCCGCCGCTGCGGCGTCCTTGGCGGCTTCGGCGGTTTCCTTGACCGCCTGTGCTGCGGCTACGGCCTTGATGAAGGAGATGCGGCCAACCACACGACCAGCCTCGGCGATATCGCCGAGAGCATTTTCGATGGAACCGCGCACTTCGTCGGAAACACCCAGCTTCACGGACAGAATCGGGGTCTTCATCGAAACCTTGGCCTTCGACTTGATGCCACGCAGCGCAGCCAGAGCCTCGCCGGCATGGGTCAGCAGCTCCGGAGACACCTTGAACGCGGCCTGGGCATAGGTTTCGGCCTTCGGCCATGCGGCACGATGCACGGAGCCTTCACCCTCATGCATCCAGCTCCACACCTCTTCGGTGGCGTACGGCAGATACGGTGCCAGCAGACGGGCGAACGCATCCAGTCCGAGACCCAGAGCGGTGCGGGCGGACTTCACGGCCTCTTCGCTCGGCGCACGGCCGGTGGAGTCGGCGGTACCATAAGCACGGTTCTTGACCAGCTCGATGTAATCGTCGCAGAACTGCCAGAAGTAGTTCTCGATGACTTCAAGAGCCTTGGAATGCTCATAGTTGTTGAGGCTGTCGGTGGCTTCGCGCACCACGTGGGCCATCTTGGCCATTGCCGCGCGATCCAGCGGCTCGGTCACGTCGGCCGGGTTCCAGCTGGCGGTTGTGGGGGAGCCCACATGGTGGTTCTCGTCCTCGCGGCCGATGGCCAGAGCGAACTTGGTGGCGTTGAGCAGCTTGATGGCAAGACGACGGCCAATCTTCATCTGGCCTTCGTCGTAGGTGGCATCCAGGCCCAGACGGGCGGCTGCGGCCCAATAACGCACCGCGTCGGCGCCGAACTGCTGAATCGGCTTGTCCGGTACGACCACGTTGCCCTTGGACTTCGACATCTTCTTATGGTCCGGATCGAGGATCCAGCCGGACAGGGTGGCGTTGGCCCATGGCAGGCACTTGTTCTCAAGATGTGCGCGATCCACGGTGGAGAACAGCCAGGTACGGATGATGTCTTGTCCCTGCGGGCGCAGATCCATCGGGAAGGTGGCGTTGAAAATCGCCTGGTTTTCTTCGCCCGGCTCCTCCCAACGGGTCACGATCTGCGGAGTGAGCGAGGACGTGGCCCAAGTGTCCATGATGTCCTGCTCGGCGGTGAAGCCGCCCGGTACGTCACGCTGATCCTCGGTGTAGCCTTCCGGCACATCATCGGTCGGGTCGATCGGCAGAATGTCTTCGCTCGGCACGATTGGATGATCGTAATCGGCGGTGCCATCCTCATTGACCGGATACCACAGCGGGAACGGAACACCGAAGAAGCGCTGGCGGGAGATCAGCCAATCGCCGTTCAGACCGTGCACCCAGTTCTCATAGCGCACGCGCATGAAGTCCGGATGGAAGTTCAGTTCCTTGCCACGTTCGATGAGCTCGGCGTTCAACTTCTCGTCAGTGCCGCCGTTCTTCAGATACCACTGGCGGGAAGTGACGATTTCAAGCGGCTTGTCGCCCTTCTCGTAGAAGTTCGTCATACGCTTGGTCGGGGTCGGTTCGCCGTCAAGATCGCCGGATTCGCGCAGGGCGTCGACGATGATCTTACGTGCGGAGAACGTGGTCTTGCCGGCGGTCTCCTGGAAGATCTCACGTCCCTTGGCGTCTTCGATCCACTCCGGAACGTCCGTGACGATACGGCCGTTGCGCTGGATGATGGAACGCAGCGGAAGGTTCAGGTCACGCCACCATTCAACGTCGGTGACGTCGCCGAACGTACAGCACATGGCGATGCCCGCGCCCTTCTCCATTTCCGCGGCCTTGTGCGCAAGGATCGGCACCTTCACGCGGAACAGCGGGGAATACACGTACTGGCCGAAATACTGCTTGTAACGCTCGTCATCCGGGTGTGCGATCAGCGCGCCACAGGCGGCCAGCAGTTCCGGACGGGTGGTTTCGATGTAGATCGGGGTGCCATCTTCGAAACGGAACGCCACCTTGTGGTAGAAGCCCGGATA
>CAVEVJ010000218.1:0-4374 GCA_963619075.1 Acidaminococcaceae bacterium | reverse complement strand
ACCATACGCCACGCGCCTGTTCGAGAGGGTCTGTTGTCGTATTGGCCACGGAATTCCCTTTCTCGACAGACGGACTAATAATGTGCAACTGTATAGTTGTACTCCGAATTACCCAAGTTATCCACCGTCGTGCGTGTTGAAACTGGCCGAATTGTGAATAACATTACTGTAATTTGTGGATAACTTTCATGGGGAATTCGGCCTCATGGCAACGTTTCTGTGGATTGTTTTCCGGGGAAAGTCCCCGGAAAATGTGAAGGGTCTGGAACTCATGATCTCCGCTGTTCAGGGGTCAGAGTAACTTGGTAGAGCTTGACTCATGAGGAGCCGTGCTTTTGCATGGCTAAAAACACCGGGAGCATTAATTATGAAGAGGACATTCCAGCCGAACAACCGTCGTCGCCACATGAAGCACGGTTTCCGTCACCGCATGCGCACTCGCTCGGGCCGCGCTCTGATCAACCGTCGCCGCGCTAAGGGCCGCAAGTCCCTCGCTGCCTGATTGTAGTGGCATAGGGCTGTGGAACGGCTGAAAAGCCATCGCGATTTTGTCGCGGTGCTCAAACGCCGTCGTAGGGTATCGCGAGAAGACATCGTCGTGCATTATCTGATGCACGACGATGTTATTGCGAGTGATATCGCGGCGGTGAATGGCCGACGTATCGGTTTAGCCGTTTCCAAGGCTGTAGGCAATGCGGTGACCCGCAATGCCGTCAAACGTCGTTTCCGTGTACTTGCACGCAAGTATGAATCATTGCTACCTGCATCCTGCGATATCGTAATGCGTGCCAAACCAAGTGCCGCGCATGCCGATTTCCAATCGCTGGACGCTCAAGTGGAGGCATGTTTCAAAGCGGTGACCCGCAAGGCTGCACATCATTCATGAATGGTGCGCAGAACGGCAATTGGATGATTCGTGCCGTACGCTGGTATCAGAATCATATTTCCGTGAATACCGCTCCTTGCTGCAGGTATTATCCAAGCTGTTCCAATTACGCGATTCAAGCGATTCAACGTTATGGCTGCATCAGAGGTGGCCTTCTCGCGCTGTTGCGTATTCTGCGTTGCAGACCGTGGAACCATGGTGGAATTGATGATGTTCCGCAGCGCTATTCCGTTTTTTACAGATTTTCGTGGTCGAAGGCACATGAAGAGCCTCGACTCACCCCACTGGCCGCAGATAATAAGGAGACGGGCCTGTAATGCTGAATCAAGATACTTTTCTTCTCGATAGCGGGTTTTGGGGCTGGCTGTACAAGCTCCTGACCCCGGTCGAGTGGCTCATGACGCAGATCATGGCCATTTTCCACAAGTTCCTCGTCATGCTTGGCATGAACGAAGTGGGCTTCTCGTGGGTGTTGTCCATCATCTTCCTGGTGATTGTGGTGCATATCTGCATCTTCCCGCTGTTCTACAAGACCATGAAGTCGATGCGCAAGCTGCAGGAAATACAGCCCAAGATGGCTCGCATCCAGAACAAATACAAAGGCAAGGAAGATCAGGCCAGCAAAGAGGCCATGCAGCGTGAGCTGATGAAGCTCTACCAAGACAATGACGCCAATCCTATGGGATCCTGCCTGCCGATGCTCATTCAGGGTCCGGTCTTCATGTGTATGTTCTATACATTGTCGGCCATTCCTTACATCGCGCGTGGCAAGTACACCCGTGGTGGCGGAGTTCTCGGCGCTTTCGATCAGGCGACGGCCCAGCAGTTCACGAAGACCACGGTGTTCAACACCAACGTCACCGACAACTTCATGACCGCCAATCTGGGCGGCAAGGTCGTCATCGGTCTCTTCGTGGCCATGATGTGCTTCTGCCTGTGGTTCATGCAGTACAACAACATGAAGCGCAACATGGCTCAGAACGGTCCGCAGACCAAGCAGACCGAGATGATGCAGCGCATGATGCTGTGGATGTTCCCGATCATGTACATCTTCTCCGGTGCCACCATGCCGTTCGCCGTGCTGGTGTACTGGCTTGCCAACAACATCCTGAACCTGTGCCGTTCCCTGTGGCAGGTATATGCGTTCCCGACTCCGGGATCACCGGCGGCCGAAGACAAGGCCAAGCGTGATCACGCACGTGAGAACGCACGCCGTTCCAAGGCCGGTCTTCCGTCCCTCGAAGAAGAGGAGCTTGAGAAGGCCAAGAAAGCCGCGGAAGATAGGGAGAAGAACGGCTACCAGCGTCAGCAGCCCAGCCGCAAGAAGAAAAAGAAGTGAATGAGAGCGTCCCGTGTTTCACGTGAAACACGGGACCTGTCTTATCCTGTGAAAAACAGACAGTAGACTTTACCAATAGAACACCGCTCAAAGGAGTAGTAAATATGGCACAAGATGATGAGAAGACCATCGATCAGCTCAATGAGGAAGCTGATATAGCTGCCGATTATCTCGAAGGCCTGCTCGATATCGTTGACTATGAAGGCGACATCGAAATGGTTGTGCGCAACAACCGTTCGACGGTGCAGATCGTCGCGGACGACGATACTGATATCAAGCATCTGATCGGCCGTAACGGGGAAGTGGTCGATGCGCTGCAGCAGCTCACCCGTCTTGCGGTACAGCAGAAGACCGGCGAACGTTCCCATCTTATCGTCGATGTTGATGGCTATCTGAAGCGTAAGCGCCAGCGCCTGCACGACATCGCCTTGGATGCCATCGACGAAGCCCGCGAGACCGGCGAGCCGGTGGACCTGAAGCCGATGAATTCCTTCGAACGTAAGATCATTCATGATGTCGTGCGTGAGGAAGGGATGAAGTCCCGTTCCCACGGTGAAGAGCCTCGCCGTTATGTGACGGTGTATATGAAGGCGAGCAGCCTTGAGGAGTCGGACGAGGACTGATTAGGTTTCACGTGAAACATTGAAGCGTCACGGGATTCGTGGCGCTTTTGTTTTGCCTTTTTGCGATGGGGCGTTTCCGTGCGGAACCAACCGGGTGACGGAATTTTCATAAGAAAAGCGTTGCTTCAACAATGGCGGATATAGGATGGTGTGCATGAGTGATGTGACTGACGAATTGAATGATTCGCCGATTCTGGAAGAGGTGTTAGGCGACGCGTTGCCGAAGCTTCGGATCTTCCATTCCAAGTTGGCTGAGGAAGGCGAGCCGCGCGGTCTTATAGGACCACGAGATATTGGCATAATTTGGGAAAGGCATATTCTGAATTCCGCTGCGATAGTGCCATTCGTCAAAGAAGCCACCGCAAAGAAGCAGTTCAAAACAGTGGCCGATATCGGCAGTGGTGGGGGATTCCCTGGAATCGTCGCCGCAGCATGCCTGCCTGATCATCAGTTTGTGCTTGTCGAACCGATGGAACGTCGTGTGGAATGGCTTAAGGAATGCGTTGAAGAGATGGAACTCGACAACGTTTCCGTAATTCGTGCCCGCGCGAATGAAATAATCGACGCCGTCAACGGACCGAAGAATGTGAAAAAAGGCAAGAGTGCCTCTTTCAGAGGGCCCGTATTGGACCTTGATGGGAATTCCATTCAGGTGAAGCATCGTTTTGCGGTGGTGACTTGTCGTGCCGTGGCACCGATGACCAAACTTTCCGGTTGGACTTTGCCGCTTCTTGAGCAGGGCGGAAGGTTGGTGGCTCTTAAAGGACGTTCGGCACAGGAGGAGATCGAAAAGGCATCCAAGGAAATCTCCAAGAACGGTGGCGTGCGTCCCAGGGTGGTGAACGCCGAAGTAGGACCGGGGCTGGAATCAACTCATGTATTGATGGTTGACAAAAGATAGTTATCCACATTTTTCAAGAGTTGTCCACCGTAGGTGGGGCGAAAGAAAAACATGATAGAAAAGTGTTGGAATTTCGACGAAATGTCGGTGGATAACTTTTTGAAGAAAGCAAGACTTATCCACAGTTGTCCACAATGGTGCGATTTGGGTGTGAGTAACGAGATCTGTCCACCCAAATGGTGAAACTGAGGACTACGCATATCATAAGGAAGGCTAGTTTATGACTGGACTTGCAGGGGCAGACAACCTGACATCTGTGGAATCTGCCACCGATACCATCAAACGTATCTTCGGAGGAAACTCTTCTCCGTTGGGCTCGCAGATCGCGGACGAATCGACCCGATATTCCGCTTTGCAGAAAGCGATTTGCCCGAAGCCGGAAAAAACCCGCCTGATTGCCGTGGCCAATCAGAAAGGCGGCGTCGGCAAAACCACAACGGCAGTCAATATTTCCGCGGCTCTGGCCCAATTCGGTTTGCGCGTGCTCCTTATTGATATGGATCCCCAGGGAAATGCTTCCACTGCACTGGGCGTTCCGCACGCTTCAGGAGAGCCTTCGGTATATGACGTTATTGAAGGTCGCAAAAGCATTGCGGAAGTCAAGCATACGTGCCCTGATTTCGAC
>CAVEVJ010000217.1:0-2807 GCA_963619075.1 Acidaminococcaceae bacterium | reverse complement strand
GTGTTCCGCGAACACAATACCTGCACAACAGTAGTGAAAAGCCCCGACTGAAGGCAAATCACTCGGCGGAATCTCACTGGTTGTATGCGATGATTTCGATGGCCTGATCCAGAGGCTTGCTTGTGTCGAAATCGATGCTGGTCACCGATCCGTTGGCCGGTCTTTCGCTCAGATCGTATCCGGCCGGCGCGAAACGGTGCATCAGGCTCAGCAACGTATTGCCGTGTGAGATCTGCAATACGTCGTCACCATCCTTGAGATCGGGATTGGACGCGATCAGCGCGAATCCATCCTCCACACGAGCCCAGTATTGCGCGTCCGATTCGGCATCATGGAACGGATCGGCCTCCTTGAGGAAGTCTCGGGTGGCACCCAGACCGTACTTGGCCACGATGTCGTTGTAGCTCTTCGCCCCATGAGGGCCTCCGGCCGCAGTCCATGCCATGGACATGTCCTGTCCTTCGAAATATCCGTAGAACTGTTCGCGGAAATGCATGTCGTCATGCAATTTCGGGCGTTTATGGCCTGCGGCTTCATTGACGTCAAGAATGCGTACTGCCGTCATCTGCGCACGCGTGGTGTCGGAACAATAGGCCGCGGCGAAGTCGTAGTCCTTCAGTTTTTCGGCGGCTTTGTCGGCATCCGCGATTCCCGATTCGGTCAATGGCGAATTGGACCATCCCTGAAGACGGTTGTAGCGGTTGAAGAAGGTCTGTCCGTGTCGGACGAGATGAAGATGAAGCAACATGGTTTACATGGTACTCGCGAACTCGTGCAAAACCTAGTGTTCGCAAGCGGTACACACCCGGTGCACTACGATTGTGGTATGCATCATTTCATTTCCCGTTGGCTGGTCCTCACCATAGCGGCCGGGGTCATGGTCGCGCTGCTGCCCGGCATGCACGCCGTCGGCAACCCGCCCGTTCTCGGCATCGCGGCATTCTCGTTGTTCCTCGCGTTGATTAACGCCTCCATCAAGCCGGTCGTTCATGCCATCGCGTTGCCGTTTTCGATACTGACGCTCGGTCTTGCGGCTCTGATCATCAACTGGATGTTCATGCAATTGGCCTCATGGCTGGCTTTGAGCCTATTCGACGTGGGTGTCACCATCGACGGTTTCTGGTGGTCGGTGATCGGTTCGCTAATCATGTCGATCGTGTCCGGCATCGTCGGAGGAATCCTCGGCGATTGAACGTCCTACATCACCGCCCGACCCGTCCGAACGATTCCTGGTCATCATGTATGGCCAGTAAGCGATGAGCCAGAATATAATCATCAGAACGAGTACCGATATATAGCAGAGAACAACCATAACCCCGCAGAATCGGAGAGGAAGAACAAATGACAGAACAACGCAGGTGATACCGAGGAAAAGGGCGGAGAACCCTACTGACCGCGAAACGAATGATTCCGATTTTGGTCGAGAACAAAGTCTAGGCAAATGCAGACCAAACCAACTAGGCGTTGACGGAAGCGGCGCGATGTTACCAATGGCGACCAACACAATTCCGGCTCCGGAAGAAATGATCCGACCTATGTTGACCGGATTTACATGAATCGTTTCGAAAAAGAAAATCAATATTATATCGATAATGATTTCCAGAAATATGAATGTCAAGAATGCGGAGAATACCCCTCTGCGATGTCCCTTTACACTGACGTATACAGAACCTTGATCGTTGACTCGAAGGCTATGCCGAAGTACTGTCGCTGTAAACACAAAGAGAACAGCCACTACGATACCAACAATTAGCAGTTCCCATTTAGGCCCCCACCTATCCACCTCCCCATCAAAACCAATATGGACAGGTACGATCGCAGGCATTGACCGCCAAAATATGGCAAGAACTACCAGAGGTACGAACGACAGCAGATATGACACAATCGACATAATCGATATCGATGCATTTCTTTTCATTCATTCTCTCCTCGCTAGAATCACGGAACCACTCCGTCTTCGGTTCCTGAAAGTCTCACAAGATAAATAATCAATTCGTCGATTGCAGTGAGGTTGAGTCGATAAATCAATCGATTTCCTTGACGCGTGCGACAAATTAAACCAGAATCATACAAGTAACTCAGATGGTACGACACAGCAGAAGGCTTCATTCCCAGCATAGAGGAAATCTCACCAGCTGACATACTTCGACCCCTGAGCAACTCAAGGATTTCGCGCCGAGTCGAGTCGCTCAGGGCAGACAATATTTCACTGACGATGAGATCGTCCTACCTTCCAGATGGCTGGCCACCGCCAGGCAGAAACCCTGATTAACACGTGTCACAATGCTGGGAAATCGCATCTGAATCGCCCCGACTTGACAGATAAGTCGCAGATTCCTTTTGACGGAAGAGACGAATGGAATTTTCGAAGAAGAATCCATACTCGCTTTCTGGCACTTTCACAATAGAAATAACACCGTTGAGCCTAGTCATACCCATATCCATCATCCGTCCCTCCCGCAATAGATTTCTAAAATCCATAGACTCCCCCAAATAGTATTTCAACTAAATTTGAAATACAGTTACATTCTAATATAGATCTATGGATTTCCAAACCCTAAAGACATAAGGCCATATCAAATTAACGCAGGCAAAGAAATTCGAATCAGCCGGATCCAACAAGCGAGTTTCACGCGGAGTATCTTCTGAAACGCGAGAACCCCGCATCCCTTACGGGAGCGGGGTTCAAGCGGTATGTCCTTATACTGTATGTTCTTACAGTATGTGAATCCAGATCAGCGGGCGTAGAATTCGACCACGTACTGGATGTTGACCTGCACCGGAACTTCCTCGGCTTCAGGCTTACG
>CAVEVJ010000216.1:0-2297 GCA_963619075.1 Acidaminococcaceae bacterium | reverse complement strand
CGACGAACACGTTCGGTCCCTTCACCAGCAGTTCGCCATCTTCGGAAATGCGCACGGAAGATCCCGGTGCGGGCTGGCCTACGGTGCCAATCACATTATCGTCGGCGCGGGTCGAGGCGAACGGGGCCGCGGTCTCCGTCAGACCGTACCCCTGAATCATGGGCAGGCCGATACCAGCGAAGAAGTGCGCCAGCGACTCGTCCAGCGGAGCGCCGCCGCATGCCACGAAACGAATCTTCGGACCAAGGGCGCCACGGATGGAACGATAGACGGAAGTCTCGTACGACATATGGCGTGCGATCTGCTTCATGGTCGGCTTCTTGCCCGCCTGCTGGGTGCGCGACCATTCGCGCGCATCCTCGGCGGCCTTGTAGAACAGACGTCCCTTCCAACCCATGCCGGCCTTGCGCGAAGCCGCGTTGTACACCTTTTCGAACACGCGCGGCACGCCCAGCAGGTATGTCGGCTCGAAGGAACGCACGTCCGGAAGCAGCGACTTGGTGTCGGACAGGTAGCCGACCACGCTGTCGTCGGAAGCGATCGAAGCATACTGGATGAACCGTGCGAAGCAGTGCGCGAGTGGCAGGAACAGCAGCAGACGGGGGTGATTGTCGGTGATCATCGGGTGCAGTGCGAGGCTTGCCGCGCGTGTGATGGAAACGAAGTTGCGGTGGGAAAGCTCGACGCCCTTCGGAGAACCCGTGGAACCGGACGTGTACACGATGGTGGCCAGATTGTCGGCGGTCACCGAGTCGATGCGCTCGGCCAATTCCTCGTCGGAAACCGTGACGCCCATACCTTCCAACGCGCCCATCGCGTTCGATTCAAGCATGAGGATATGCTCAAGGCTCGGGCAGTTGTCAATCACCGAGTCAAGACGGTCGAAGCGCTCGCGATTGTCGGCGATGGCGAGTTTCACGGTGGAATCATTGATGATGCGTTCGGCCTGTGCCGCGGAATCCGTGTCGTAGATCGGTACGCTCACCGCACCGATCGCGGCTAGGGCGAAGTCGAGCACGCCCCACTCGTAGCTGGTGGACGCGAAGATGGTGACGGCGTCTCCCTTGCTGATTCCAAAGGCAATCAGGCCCTTGGCCGCAGAAATCACAGCCTGATGGAATTCACCGGTGGTGATGTTGGCCCACCTTCCCGGTCCGGTCTTGCGCGCCGCGATGATGGTGTCTTCACCGGTGCGTTCGATGCGTTCGGTGAGCATGGAGTAGATGGTTTCGTCGTCGCGTACCTCAACGGAAGCGCCCGGGGTCGTGTACTCGGTGAGCATGAAGCGTTCTCTTTTCTCGCGGGTATCCGCGTGTCTCGCGCCCGATACGTGCGGTCCGCCGATTGGTGCCGCACTCCTTTGAGCGCCCCGCATATTATAAGACTCGCTGCTTGGAGTCTGCATTGTGAGAAGCAACAAGAAACATTCAATGGTTTTTGTGTGAACTGACAAACTGTCGACGGGGGTTATTTGGAGGGTGACGGTGAGCGAGGTCGGCTCCTACTGCAAAAGGTTTGACGCTGGTGGTCGTGGATTCCTAGGAAGGCGCCTCGAAGTGGGGTGAAACCATACAGCGCAAGGAAAAATGTTGTTATGAACGCACGGTTTTTTCGGATAAACTTGACGGTGGCGCAACCAATACCCTTGCGTCGAGGCTGCGTGCTCAATGGCGAACATCCAGCCCCTAATCGTGGGGCTGATTTTTTGATTGTTTTTTGCAAGGCGAAGGCGATTCTGGTCGTGTTGCCGGAATGTGTGGCATTTTGATGGCGTCTTGCGAAACTTCCATTGTTATTTCAGGATTGCTCCACTAGCCTGAAGTGGAGTATGCGTTGCGATGGGCGGATGCGCGATCGCCCGGTTGTGTGAAAGAGGCTGCATGTTCGATAAGAGGCTGTTCTCCCTGGCTCCCGGAGTGGGCGGGTTGGTCGCCGCGAAAGTGGTATGCATGTGGGTGGGGTTGCTGGCCAACATAGCCTTCGTGCTTGCGGTGGTGCATATGCTGGAGAATCTGCTGTTCGGCACGGAAATGACGATGTTCGCATGGCGTCGGGGCATCGCCGACCTTTCTCTGCTGGAATCTGAGACCGGAATCGCAGCCGTATCGTATGCGCAATGCGTGCTCGTCATGATTGTGGCGGCGGTCGTCCGATTCCTCATGATGAAGGCGGCGGCGTATTTCGGAACCGAATCGTCCGAACGCGTCAAACTCGCCCTCCGTGAGAAACTCTTCAACAAAATGCTCGCACTTGGCCCCTCGTATTCGCAGAAGGTCGGCACGGCCGACGTGGTGCAA
>CAVEVJ010000215.1:0-27495 GCA_963619075.1 Acidaminococcaceae bacterium | reverse complement strand
TTCCGCAAGGTCAGGAAAAGGTCGAAACCGAAGGCGAGGAAGGCGTGCTCGAGACCACAAGCATCGTCACCAAGTCCGGCAGCACGGTCGTATCGTCGAATATGGTCAGTTCGTACGTGAAGAAGGCTCCGACCGACAAGGTGATTCTCGTCGGCACGGGAACATCGTCCTCGTCTTCTTCATCCTCCTCCTCGTCATCGTCGTCGTCCTCTTCGTCGATCGGCACCACGGTACCTGCCGGCGAAATGCAGCAGTGGGCCCACGATTATTTGATTTCGGCCGGATACACCGAAGCCGACTTCACCGCGACCGTGTACATCATCACCCACGAATCCGGCTGGAGCGTCACCGCGACGAACGCCAGCTCCGGCGCATACGGACTCCCCCAGGCACTGCCCGGCAGCAAGATGGCCTCCGCAGGATCCGACTGGGCCACCAACTACCAGACCCAGCTCAAGTGGTTCTGGGGTTACTGCGAGCAGTGCTACGGCTCCATCCAGGGTGCCTACACCTACTGGCTCGCCAACAAGTGCTACTGACACCTACTCGCTCTAGCAATGAGACGTTGACGTCTTGCGTTAACGTCTCATTGGACGCCTTAAGTTATAGGGCGCTCAATTTCCGGCCTTACATCTCCAGTTCCTCATCGACAGCCTCAAGCCGCAGCGTCAGCAACATGCAGACCTGCGGCTTCTCTTTTGCGCTGTGCACAAGTCCCAGACTTTCAATCCCTGATTTCCCTTGACCTATTCGACCGGAGCTTCGCACTTCATAGCGTTTTACAATCCCCGTCGCCTTTCCTCCCCAATCTTCTGACACAGCACCTAATACAGCAGCCTCACAGCCTCTCTCTTATGCCGTGCGGATTCTAGTGCTCCCGTGCGGATTCCCTGACAGCTGTGCGGATTTTGAGACTGTTATGCGGATTTTCAACATCGTGTGCGGATTTACTGAAGACTGTGTTGATTTTTAAACTGCTTTGTGGATTTTTATAATGTTGTGTGGATTTTTAGACTATCGTGTGGATTTTTAGACTATCGTGTGGATTTTTATAATGTTGTGCGGATTAATAAATTTACGTTTTACACACATACAAAGCAAGAACCCTTATATTCCAACGATTCTTTTTTATATCTTTTAGATGAAATAAAAATTCAGCTCTTTTACATAGAAAATAATCCGCATAACTCCAAAATAATCCACACGACTTTAATAAAATCCACACAACACGATCAGAATCCGCACGACTTCAAAATAATCCGCACAACAACTCCAGAATCCGCATAGTATAGATGAAATCCGCACAACATGGCTGAAATCCGCACACAACCCCAGAAATCCACACAGTTGTGCACATTAGGAAAGCAAGGAAACCTAGTTTTCCACTTATGCACCATTTTCAGTGAACGGGTAGCGGGGTTCAACTCCCCTCGTTTATTCTTCAGTCATGAACGAATACACATCAGCAAACACCCAAAACCCACGAAACGCACACAGTCCGGAAGAGATGACACTTGCGTTATTCGAGTCACAATTTCAGGAACTTCAACGTGCCCGCGCGATTCGAAAGCACTACCACACAGACGTGGTCCTCGGTCTCACATCAGCCATATGCGTGCTGCTCATCGATATGCCCGAACTATACAAGAACAGAGCGCTGCTGAACTTCCTCCACATAGTCGTGGAGGAGGCGAGGTACCGTTCATCTCACAAAAACGCGAAATTCCATGTGTACAAAACCACGCTTCCGCCCATGGAACGGAAATCCGACAACGGCGTCGATTCCAAGAACATCACCGGCAGAAATTCCACAGGCATTTTCGAGGGAACTGGCAACATCCAAAGCCCCGCAACAACCAACAAGACCACGGAGAACAATTCCCTCTCACACACAAGGCTCAATACGCAAGCCAATGGGATCAACAGTCCCGCCGTCAGCGGAGACATCGACAGCAACACCAACGTCAGCCCGACCGCCAATAGCCAGGAATCCACAACACAGGAAAAGCATAATTCAGAGAAAACCGGCAGATCAAAAACCACCCGTATGACCATTCCGTTTGCGGAGTATCTCGGCAGCAAATACGCTCCCGTATTCGTTGAACCACATATTTATGCAGTCCATCCGCTGCTGCTATGGGCACAGATGGCGGTATATCTTACACTTGAGGAACTTGTGGTACTGGGTGATGCGATGATGCGCCGCAGCTACTACCATGTGCACGTCACGCCAAGCGACTTCCGCACATTACTGGACTTATTACCACACACGTTTCCGCATCGCAAGAAATGCGAAAAAGCCGTGACACTACTGGCGGAGAACACGGATTCCTGCATGGAATCTCGATTGCGATTCCGCTTAGCGAAGATCGGATTCGATCCGTTCGTCGTAAATTACCGCCTTGTACTGAACACCCACGACCGCAAGCCGGCTTTTCTCGACATTGCGATTCCCGACCTGAAAATTGCGATTGAATATTCCGGAAAGTTCCATACCGGGCAATGGCCGAACGATGAAGCCCGTCGCACCGCACTCGCGTCAGCCGGATGGCAGGTGCTTTCAGCGAATGCAGAGACATTGCAAAACCCGCAGAAATTCAAGGATTTTGTATTACAGCTTTCGGCAACAATCGCACGCCAACAATCCAAAATGCGAACTAACTGACATTCAACTAAAATCGCCTAGACTGCGAACAGCGCACAATGAGACCATTCAGACAAGTCAGTTAGAAAACAATCTTCAAAGCCGCAAATCAACAGTCGCAGATCAATAACCGCAAATCAACAGCGGCAAATCAGTAGATGTAGGTCACGTTGTTTTCCATCTTGCCGCTTGGCGTCTGATCGATTTTCAGATCAGCGGTGGCGTTATCGGATACGGTCACATCGAACTCGTATACCACGCTTTCTCCGGGAGCAATGTACGCCATGCTCGAACTGAGCGAATTGCCGTCCATGGTGGTATCGCTCTGATCGCACACATCCCCACTGGTAGTTAGCCCGCTGATCGATCCGCCAGCCGGAGCATACAACAGCACGCGCTGCGCCGACGTTCCGCTGGACGCAACGGCTTCACCGTCAACGCCTTTCTGCATGCCGCCGAGAATGTATTCCGTGCAGGTGGCCATTTCCTCGGATGTCAGTGTGTTCGTCAACGTATATTTCACATGGTAGGTGTTTTTCGAGGTTTGGGTCACTTCGCTTTCACGCTCGATATACCAGCCTATTTTCGATGGGTTCTGCTCGTTGAGATAGATGCCCACTTCCGGTTCGCTTTCACTTTCCGGATAGCCCTCGGCCAGACCAGCGCCCTGGAAGTACTGCGCTTCATCCTCATGGAAGGTGTATGCGTAGAAATGGCGGTTTTCCGCCAATTCACCAATGTTTCGCGCTACTTTCATCATCTGGTCGGCGGTCATGTTGCCGAACGCGTTGTCCATCACGGTTTTCGCAATGTATTCGAAGTACGCGTCCTGCTGGTCTTCGGGAATGTCTTTGTAAATGGTGTTCAGCATGTATTCCGCAGTGTTTTGCCCCGTAAGCACGACACCGTTGTCAAGCGTCACATTGCCGGTGATCTCCACCATTTTCTGGATGAACACCGGGTCGATGGAGATCAGCCCATCAATGTCGCATGCGTACTGCGACCGTTGCCAGGACGCATTGAGCATCTCCGCATTGCGCGATATATCCGGCACCGCGAACGTGTCTCGCACATCGAAGGAAAAACCGAGAGGCTTGGAGAACACGCTCTTTTCCGAATTATTGCCGTTGCTACCGTTGATGAATTCCGCGTTGGGATGGAAGTCCCCGACCACGATCTTGCCTTTTTCGGCCGTCATGGTGCCAAGAGATCCAACCAGGCCACCACCGGATCGCGTTTCGGACGTGGTCTGCGCGACAAGCAGATACGTACGAAGGCCATTCTGCCCTAGGAAGGACGGCATCAGCTGCAGTGCGCTGTTGAACTGGTCAATCAGCGTGGAAACGTTGTTGAGCTCTTTTTTGCCCTGTACATAGACGTCCTTCACGACGCTGATTCTAGGGTCGGCCAATGTGTTATACGTACCGGCCTGTTGCTTCATCAGCTCGTTGACCGTTGAGAAGTCGTCTTGAAGGTCAACGATCGGCTGCAGATTGAGATGTCCGTCCTCACCTGAAAGATCCGAATCCGCCAACCGCTGTGCGATGCTGGCAAGCTGGGGCAGGGTTCGCTGCACCATGTCGTCCATGACTTCCGTCATGCCTTGCACTGTTGCGATGTCCGAACCGATGAATGGAATTTTCGCGGCGATGTTCCATAAGGTTCCGTGTGCTATCGTTTTTGCTTCCGCAGTTTCGGCCTGTGCCTGTTGTATGGCCGAAGTGGCGGTTTCGTCGTCCTCAAGTTCACTGGTTTTATCGATGATCGATAATACGGAGAGCGCCTTTCCCTCGTGCTCGCCCACGGATTGCGCCTGCTTGTAGAATTTCATGCCGAACACCGCTGACACCGCGGTCAATAACATGAGGAGCACAACTATGACCAGCACGACATTTCGCACCGTGTGTGAGGCTTTTCTTCTCATTATGCGCCTTTGAGCGCCGTTACTTCGCTGAGCACACTTCCGCACACTACGCCCATAGGTCCGCTTCAATATATCCTCGATGCCTCATTATCTGCGCTTAACGTTTTCCTTTGTACCACACAACTCAGTTTTAAGAAAACGAAACGCCGCTACCCCCCCCTAAATACACAAAAGGAGCGGATTTCACCCCGTATACGAACCGCGCATTGATTGTCGGACCGGAGAAATTCGGCCCGACAATCGAAAGCACGGTTCAATAGAATCAGGCTTCGGCCTTCTTGCGACCACGCTTTTTCATAACGCCCGGCTCCACACCCGAAGCGTTAAATACCGCCACGTTTTCTTCCTCGTAATACGTTCCGGAAAGCGCAGCGTAAGAGATTTCATTTTCCGCAACCGCGTCGGAAAGCGTCACAAATTTCAATGCCACCGACATTACAATCCGATCTTTTAAAGTAACCGAAGCGACGTTTTTTTCACTCTTCTTGCAGAATTTAATAGCGTTGACACTTTCTTTACTGCAGGGGGAAATCGCAATCTGAGAAGTTTTTTCGTTGACCAGAAGTTTTATATATTCCGGATTTCCCAGCGCCATGACGGTTGCTTTGTTGAATCGCACCGCATCTTTGGTGATGTTCATGGAGAGTTTGCCGTGAGGAGCACTCACATTCACTTCCTCAAATCCCTGCAAAACAGACATTTCTGCCTCAATTCCAATACAAATAAAGAAATTACAGAATGAGTATACATCATTCTGTAATTTCTTTTTCAGGCGGATTTATACCTTTTATTCACCCTTTATTCCTTTAATATGCCCCCGTTCCTCGGAACAACACAAGCACGGTTTTCGCCAGAATTATGATGTCTCCGGCAACCGACCAATTTTCAATATAGGAAACATCCAAGTATTCGCTCTGTTCCTGGGAGAGATCGGAACGTCCCGATACCTGCCACGGACCTGTGATGCCGGGCTTCACCAACAGTCTTGCGGAATAAAGCGATCCGTAACGGGCCACTTCTTCCGGCAAGGCAGGACGCGGTCCCACGAGAGACATGTCTCCCTTGAGTACGTTGAAGAATTGCGGGAATTCGTCAAGCGAGGTCTTACGAATGAAATGGCCGACCTTCGTAATGCGAGGATCGTCCTTCATCTTGAAGATGAAACGATCACCTTGGCCGCTTTCCTCCGCGAGCTTCTTCTTCAGTTCCTCGGCATTGGTGACCATGGAACGGAATTTATACATTTCAAACGCCTGACCATGCAGTCCAATGCGGGTCTGCTTGAAAAACACCGGACCACCATCGTCGAGCTTGATGGCGATCGCCACGCCGAGCATAATCGGGGAGGAGATAATCAGGGCGCACAGCGATCCGATAATGTCGAGAATACGTTTGACCGCGTATGTAACGCCCTCATACTGCGGCAGGCTGGCCAGCAATATCGGCTGCTCCGTGGTATTGCGCAAGTAGAGTCTATGTCCGCTCACGTCGGCGAGGGACACTGCCAGCGCAAGTTCCATGCCCAAGGATTCCACCGCCAGAGACATTCCGTGCAACATTTCGGAATCACGGGAAAGCACGTCGGCGATGTACACTTCCTGTGCTCCGAGGCTTTCGCAGGTACGAGGGAATGCCGAGTTGAACGACACCACCTTGAGCTTGTCGGCGCCGGGAATGCTGGGATCGGGAGCATAGGACGTGACCACATACACGTCGTCGGACGACGGGTCCGCATCGATCGGGCACACCGCCACAGGCTCATAACCCCAGTTCGCGCAATCGCTTATGGTACGCAGTGCACGGTTGATTCCCTCGGAGGATCCCACGATCACCGTCTTGTACTTGCAGGCACCCTTCCTTCGATTGGCGTGCAACCCGCATCGCATCTGCCACCTCGCAACAATTTCAAGAAGGAACGCGATGGCAGGGGCCACGATGAGCGCCGTGCGGGGCAGCTCAAGTCCGAAGAAAAACGCAAGGCAGCAGTAACTGACGATGGTCAGCAGTGAAGCGTTGAGGATCTTCACGTACAGTTCATACCCCTCGGCCATGACATGACGATGGTATGTGCCCGCAAACGTAAGGCACAGCACCCAGATGACGCCGAACATAATAAGGAACAGCCAGAACGGTATGACTTTGCCGATGGTCTCGAATGCGGCATTGTTGACCAACAGGCTGATCGTCAACGAGAAAAACATCACCGCCAAATCGACCGCGATCAGACTGGCCACGAAAACATAACGCCACTTCGGAGTGACGAATGCGGACCGATGGGTCTTTTTACCGTTCTCGTTCGTACGGAATTGAGTGTTGGAGAACGTCATCGGCTCATAACGTACCCTATCACGCTCCCCCTGATTCCGTGAATACGCTCGTGCCCCGTCCTGCACCCCTGAAGAAATCACATGAATCTCTTGGGTCCGCACACCCTTCTGCAACCCTACGGCTTCACCTCGCATGAAATCTCTCCCTAATTTCTAAAACTTTCACCCAAGATAACACACTCCCCCGATAGGGGGGCGCGTAACTCGCCCGTCCCCGCGTCGCGGTCGCGGAGAGGTCAGATCCGCAACCAGTACACGCAGATCCATGAAGGTGAGGGACGTCATCGACCGAGCAAAGGAACGGAAAGCATCCCGACGGAGAGTCCCTACAGAAAACCCATTTCAACCTCTATTAAAAACTCAAGAACAAACCACTTGATCATATATTACTTATGGCCCGTAATATTATTCCCTCAAAGAAGACTAATAATTAGTTGAATTTATATTAATTTAATTTGCATTACCAGTAACCATGTGAGATAATTTACATAACATGACGTCGTGCTCTATTTCGTAAATTCCTCATCGACGAGGATGACCTACATAACTATTCCATCCACAAAATATGCTATAAATATCCGTCTCATTACAGCATTTTAGTATTTATATTATTTTGCTACATATAGAGAAAGAACTACAATGGCACGTAGTAATCAAGCATTGATTCCAAATATAAAACTCTGCAAGCAAAACTATTCAGCAATACGATTTCTTGGAATGTTCACCGTCATGCTGGCCTTGTTGAGCGTTCTCCTTCTGCCCTCGTCGGCATCGGCGCAGGAAGACCAGGCCACGCCAATCGCCCAAGTAGGCAACAAAACGTACGCGACGTTGCAGGAAGCGTTCGATCATGTTTCCATGAAGAACCCTTCGGTGACGTTGCTTTCCGACGTGAACGAACAGGTAACAGTACCGGCGGCAACGGCGGTCGGGGCCATCACCTTCGACCTGAACGGCCATTCGCTGCAAGCCGACAAAGACGCCACCACCGCTGCCATCACCATTCCGACCGGAACCTCCCTGACCATAACCGGACCAGGAACGATCGACGGAGGGCAATACCCCGCAGTCGACTGTTACGGAGCGTTATACGTAAAAGGCGGGGCATACACGTCCGAGTCCACGCTGATACGTTTCGCGGAGACCGAAGAGTCTTCGGCGGAAGGATATTTTTCCGACGGCACCTTTAGCGCCCCGACGTTGTTCGGAACGCTGGATTCAGCCGAATACCTAGGATATGCGACCATTCGTGGTGGCGAATTCCACGGCACGGTTCCGTCCGGGCTGAACACGCTCGCAATATTGGACGGCTCGTTCTCGGACGCTACGAACGTTCCACAGTATCTGGCCAACGGCTTTGGCTTGACGCACGATGAAGACGGCATGTTCCGCATCACCGGACTCTCGATCATCAGCAGCAATCCTTCCGTGGAGTTGACGCCTTCGAAAAATCTGCAGTCGTTGAACAACGACGCCTTGATTGAATTGACCGGCACCGAATTGAACGCGATCGCCGACTACCGGTTGGCCGCCGACAGCCAGCAGCTTCAGCTTATAAACGATGCGATCGATACCGCCGTGCAAGCCGTACGCGACGGAAAATCCTGCGATTCCTTCAGCCAAGAGGTCACCATCACAGCCGTTCGCAATACGGCTGATGGTGAGGATTCCGGCAATGTCGAGACACGGTCGGCCGAACATGACACGGTGAGCGCCACGGTGCATGTGACCATCGGAGCGGTAGCGGAACAGCAACCGCAGGTTCCCAACCAGCCCACGAAATCAAAGCAGCCGGAATTGTCGAAGACCGGTTCGGCGATGCTCTCCCCTGCGGGTGTCGCACTTCTGCTGACCGTCATCTCCATCGCATGCATGATGGTAATCACAAAGCAGCGTCGGCAGTAATGGCACGCACCACAACGTAACGCCACGTCACACACCATGGCCTGGCACGCATAACGCATAAAGTCGGGTGTCCGAAGCCTTGCAATCGCTTCGGACACCCACTGCCACCGGATTATTCCACTTCCAATGTTGCCAGCAACGCCTTATGGTCGGTACCGGATACCGTCACGGTGGAGAGATCACCGACCACCACGCCGTCACTATGCACAACATGATCGATCTCGGAAAAAGTCGGCACTATGCCCTTATCCGTCGGATACGTCAGGTGGAATCCTTCTCCGGATTGCTCGGCCGCGTCCACGAATCTACTGCCCAACATGTTGCGGAATCCGGCATGGTCCCATACCGAGTTATAGTCGCCCATCAACACGAGCGAAACGTCGCTTTCGGTCTGTATCTGGCCGATTGTGTTGAGATTGCTTCTCCAAAGTCCGAGGTTCCCCGGACGGGGAGACTGCAGATGAACCGAACCGAACCGAACGGTCTTGCCGTTCATGGTGACGGACGCAGCTGGAATCGGGGATGTTTTAATCGTTACCAGGTCTTCAGTCTCATCCTGAAGAGGCATGGCGCTCCATAACGCGTTTTCCCCGCCATTGCTGTAATCCGTGTGCTGCGCTTCGATCTCATACGGCAATATGTCTCGCAAACCGGCCGCTTCCAGGCGATCGCGCAAATCCCATGTTCCTTCTTGCAGAGCAAGCACTTCCACATGTTCCTCACGGACGATTCGCACAATCTCCTCCGCGTCGGCATTACCGTTTTTCGTATTCAACGTCATGATGCGCGCGTATCCGTCGGTAGTGTTCAGAGTATCGGCGCTTACCGCCTGACGCGCGGTATCAGAAAGTTTTGCCGATGGCACGAAATAGCCCCAATGCCACACGATCTGCAAAATCACGCATAGAACGCTTACCGTCGCCAACAGTTTTCTGCGGCTTATCAGCGATATGATGACGAGAACCGCCGATACCACCGTCAGATAAGGAACGAACGGAGTCAACAGCGGAAAAATCCATCTTCCGGACAACGATTCGGGTAACGACCGCAACACCATGCATACCACGATGGCCGCGGTCAACATCCACAGAAACACCGCACACACTTTGCCGAAGCCCGTACCGGAAGACGCCGCTCTCTTCCCAGAAGGTTTCAGCGCGGAGTGTCTGCCTCGTCCCGATCGAGCAGGGGAATTATCCCCTCTGCCAACAGTGTGACTTTCGTCAATCATGCTTGTGTATATTCCTCTTTTCCATGTCCCCCACAGACTATACCCTTTTTTCCTATATAGTCAGTGCGATATGCTTGATGATAGTTTGTGACATCCCCCAAAAGATAAGGTATTTCACGCATGCGTATTCTGTTCGTATGTACCGGAAACATCTGCCGATCCCCCCTTGGCGAATTGCTGTTCCGCATGTATACCACTGGGACTTCCCTTGAAGTAGACAGCGCGGGCACACATAGTCTGGTCGGTCATAAGATCGACGCGTCAAGCGCCGCCCTGCTCACAGCGGCAAACATCGACTCCTCCGAGTTCCGCTCAAAGCAGCTGACTCGCAAGATTGCCGATGAATGCGATTTGATTCTTTGTTTCGAGGAAACGCAGCAGCATAATATCGTCACCATCTCGCCGTCCGCCATGCGATACACGTTCACATTGACGGATTTCTCGAACATGTGCGCATATTGCGCCCAGCAGAACATGATCGAAGGCGTCACACTACCGGAACGTTTGCAATCGGTGATCGCGCAGGCAACGACGGTCCGTCCGACGTTGCCATCAGCCGGCATAATCGCAGATCCGTTCCATAAGGATTTTTTTGCCTTCCGCCAAACCGCGGATGCCGTCGACTCTTCCATCCGCAATATCCTGAAATCATTAAGCTTCGGCACATCCGAAGCCATCCTGGAAACGATTACGTTGACCGATTCCCCGGACGATGCCGCAAATCCCCCATATTTCCGCGGTGATGTGGTGACAGGCAACTGGTCTTGTCCGGCCATTCCGTTCAGCGAGGCAGTCGCGCCCGAGGGAGTGGTAGAAAAGAACGATGACGCGGAAACGTCCGTCGACTCGTTGCAGACGACGATCATCAAGCCCGACGGCAACGACACCATCGCTCTCCCGGCCGAAGGCGTCCCCACAGACGACCATGCAGTCAATACCGGCACGATGCCGCGGATCACCGAAGATACTTCCACCCAAGACAAGGCAGCGGCGGATGATGCGCAGAAACGCAAACGCCGCATCATCATAATCGCATCCGCCGCAGCCGTATTGGCACTGGTGGCAACCGGCAGCGCAGCGTTTTGGCATCATTCGCAGACCGTAGCCAATCAGCAGGCGCTCAGTTCCTGTGAAAAAGCGGCATCTCGTTATGCGAAGATCAAGAAGCAATATGATTCCGTGATTCAAAATGCGAATCTGCTTACCTCGATTTCCGCCAGCGAGCTGTCGGATGCAAGCACCCTTGACACATTGAAGACGGAGCTTTCCGACACCTACGATTTCATTCCGACAACGCAGTGCGTGGCGTCCCTCTCAACAGAGAATCTTACCCAAGCGGCAAGTCAGAACAGTAAGAACGCCGATGCCATGAAGAAATCGTTGAAATCATTGACCGCCGCCGTCGATGCCGTGACCGAAGCCCGTGAGGCACAGGCCGAATCCAGTGAGGAAGCCGCCAAGCAGGCCCTGCAAAGCACCGTCGACCAGGCCACAAAACTGCTGGAATCAAGCAAAGACAGCGTGGCCGACGAGCAGACCCGCACCGACTTGCAGAAGGCCATAGACAGCGCCAACAGCCTGCTGCAGAATGATGACGCAACCGTCAAACAGCTCACCGAAGCCCGCACTGCGGTCGATAAGGCCATGCAGTCCGTCACCAAGTCTTCAGCGCAGTACAATGCCGACAATCAGGTGTACGAGAATGCGCAGCAGAACACGAACAACGGACGTCAGTACTACTATTACAACCCAAGCAGGTACAAGCAGAGTTCCTCGACGACCACCAATAGTGGAGGCAATTCAAGTTCCGGAGGCAACTCCGAATCCAGTTCCAGTGGCAATTCAAGTTCCAGCGATAGCGAGGTCACTCCCAAACCGGTTCCGGAACCGACGCCGACGCCAGACCCAACACCGGATCCGGAACCGACTCCCGACCCGGAACCGACTCCCGACCCGGAACCGACTCCCGACCCGGATCCGACACCGGACCCGGAACCGACTCCCGACCCGGATCCGACACCGGACCCGGATCCGACACCGGACCCGGATTCCGGTTCCGACACAGGAACGGATTCCGACGCTCAGTCCTCCGAATAGTTGAGAACACTAAAAGAGGGGCATGGTTCACTCTCTGAACTGTGCCCCGTTTGTTGGACGTTGTCAATCAGGACATAGGGTCAGGCAACGAAGGTGATATTCCCCGTTGCCTATTTGTAAGTGCAACGCCTTCGTCAGGTTTGAAAGCTTAGCAGTTCGTCGGTAAAAGCCTCGGTGGGTGCACGATAGCCGAGTACACGCATGGGACGGTTGTTGATCTCGTAGACGATCCCCTGAAAATCGCGCGCCACGCCGGATTCGATGACCGCGCGTTTGGACAGGTGACGATGGATGATGCCGCCTGCCACCCAGTGGCCGAATCCACTCCTGTCGTCGGCCGCCGCTCAGCAGATGCGACCAGCCGTGGCCCAGCCATTCGGCGCCCCTCCTATAGTCGGTCATATGACCGTCGGCAGGGTTTGCGCAGTTTGGAGCGCCTGCTGACGGTCGAGGAGCCAAGTCCAAGTATCACCTCGATCTTACACGCTGGTGCCGTTGCGACCTCGACCTGGATGAACTGGTACGAGCAATACGTATGCCATAGGCATACCACCATAATCCAGAGATCACGGGTATTATAGACTCTGTCCCTATCTTCAATAATTCGCCTTTTGAAGTAAAGAAAGAATACGTACCACATACATATTGCAAAACAAAAAGAACAACAAATGAGCCTATCGCATAGAACCACAGCTGTTTTTCAAACTGCCACATTCGACAAACAGACTTCTTGAACGTGGGTTTACCGGCACACATATACCACGAGGTTATTCCAAAGAACAGGCAATCGCCCAATCCACCAAAATCGTCCAACAAATTAGCAAACCAACGTACCGGAATGCTGGAGCCGGTAATATGCTTTCTGGCCGCAAAGTGACAAAAGTAATCAGCAACATCGCGACAATACGCAGGAACTCAAAAATTGGAGTTTCTTGACATTTTCATTCCGTCAGTCTTTCTCACACAACTCTCTGCAGCAGGGAGCACCCCCTACATTCCGAATAATGTAGGTATGCTCTGATACGTTAGCTTTGCACTGACAAGTTGCATTGCAAAAAAAAGGGGGGAATATGACGATTTCACCACTCATCAGCATCATCGTCCCCGTATATCAAACGGAACAGTACCTTGATGAATGTCTGAAGAGTCTCTCCGCACAGACCTATAAGAATCTCGAATTTTTGCTCATTGACGACGGTTCGACTGATGGGAGTTCCAAAATATGCGATGAACGTTCCTCCATTGATACACGCTTCCGAGTGTTTCATTGTCCGCATGCAGGAATTGCCGCTTCTCGCAATCGCGGTCTCCAATTGGCCAAGGGAGAATTCATCGCGTGGGTCGATAGTGATGATAACGTTGCTCCAGACTATATACAGACCTTGTACGACGCCTTGGCAAACAATGATGCCGACATGTCCATCGCAATGCACCGGCTGGCTCCGGACATGTCCAGGACTCTCATCGATTCCACGATTTTGCAGTATCAGCTTGATGACAGACTCGGAGTGCTATGGAGCTCGCTCATCCGAGCATCTCTGTATCGAGGAAAATCCTTCCTTAGTTATTCCGCAAATGAAGACCGTATCATACTTACCCAGATTTGCGCGGAAGCCCAACGTGCAAGCATTATTGAAAATGATGGATATCATTATAGGATTCGACACGACTCCGCCGTTCATTCTCCAAATGCCGAATCGATGACCAGCCGTCTCAAAGCTTTAGAAGCACGTAATGAATGGGTTAGATGCAATTACCCACGCATGTATAAATACACTCACTATTCAAGTGTACTTGAAGCGACAAAAGTTAATCGAATGCTCCGAAATAACACTGTTGATGGGCCCACAGAAGCACTGAACCAAGTAATTCATCAAATGATCAGTAACCATATCTTCCGCATTCCGATTGGTTCATTAAGCCGCTCTAGGTTTAAAGAAATCGCAGCCGGATATAAAGTCTTAATCCTTGGAAGATAGACCTTCACCACGTAACAACACCACGACATCCAGAGAAGACAATGACCAATCCTATCGGAATATTGAAATCCTACTTATCGATGACGGATCTAGCGATTCCAGTTTACCAAGATTGACCTGCAGACCAGATAAGCGCGCGGATACCGATGGTAGCCGCGCGCTTATCTGGTCTGTTGTTTATCGAGGTCTGCGGCTCTAAGCAATTCAAAGATTCTCCTGCCAGACTCCATGGGACTGGGAGTCTTCTTGGATCGATCGTACACATTTTGCAGGCATTTTCCCACACCGGAACGTCGGTAATAGATGTGGTATTCCGAAGAACCGCCCTCCGGTCATCGAATCTGAATTTCTTTAGTCCCAACAATAGGGGTGCGGTTCATTTTCAAGAATGGACCGCACCCCTATTGTTTATTCGCACGCGATCACTCCTTGGTCTTATCCTCATAGACGATCTGTGGCTCATACGGCACCGGCGTCTCATCGAGTTTCAGATCAGACGCACCTGCAGCAGTCGTCACATCATATTCCACGACCGCCGTACACCCGGGGTCTATGAACGTGCCAACGTTGGTGTAGTAGTCGCGTCCATCCGACTCAAACCCGCTGAACTGCTCCCCTTCCGGCAAGCTGGATGCGGAGTTGTTGCTGACCTTGATATTGGAGACGCTGCCTCCTGCCGGAGACTCGATCACATAGACATGCCAAAGCGTGCCCGGTTGTCCGGCTTTGCCAATCACTGCGGTCAAAAAGGCCCTTTCCTCATCGGACATGTTACCTTCTTCGATAAGTCTTTCGAAGAAACTTGTAGGGAAAGTACCTGTGATGTATTCCGGAGTGGATTCCACATCCGCCGGATCCATCGAATTGGTGATGGTGTAGCTCACATGCCATGTAGTGGTGCCGTCTTGATTGACCTTTGTCTTGGTCACCACGGAACTACGCTTAGTATACCAATCCATCTTCGACCAGCCCATCTCATTGACGAACAATCCGGTTTCCGGCTGCTGCGAATCGCTGGACAATTCTCCGTTCCACCCGCTCTTACCGGAATCGGCAAAGTTGACGTTATAGATATGACGCTGCTGGCCCAGCGTGGACATGGTCTTGACCAAGGAAAGCATATTATCGGCACTAAATGATCCGAATGCCTTCTGCATGATCAGTTGGGCGGATTCCTTAAAGAACGCATCCTGCTCGTTCTGGTCCGGAATATCACGGTAAATGGTATTCGACAGATACCGTGCCGCATTGCTCCCGTCGAGCTGGACTCCGTTGCTGAGGGTCACACCGCCGAGTACACCCAACATACTCTGCAATGCATAAGGATCAAGAGACATCACGCCTTTGATGGTGTCGTTGGCTCCAAAAGACTGCTGGTTCCAACAGCCGGCAACATACTTGGCGACGATTGTGAAGTTTGGAGACGCCGCTGCCAGACGGATATCCCCACCATAATTGATGCCGAATTGTGAAATTATATACATCTGACTGATTTGCTCAGTGCCATCTATGTCGCCGACAACTTGGAATTCCGAATCAGAATAGAATTCTCCCACGGAGATTTTGCCATCTTTGACTTCCAATGATCCGATGGAACCGGGAACTCCGCCTGCAGCCTGAGTTTCCGCGTTGCTCTGCACCATGATCAGGTACTTTCCCTCGCCGCCATCCACAAGCTGGGAAATCATGGATGCGACCTTCGCCAATTGATCGCTTTGCTCGGCCACTTTACCGAATAACGTAGTGCCGGTCTCCAAAGCATCACGGACCTGGCCGATATGCGGCTCCGGAGCGTTCTCCAAAGCCTTGGACTGCTGCTGGATAGACGTATTCGCCTGTGCGATGGTATCCGCCAACGACGATATCATTCCCGCATTCAGAGTCCCTTCGGATGCGATGTCCTGCTGCTGCAGTTCATTCAATGCATCACTTACGCTGGGGACCACGGCGTTGGACATGGTATCCAACGCCGTCACCGCCGTTCGCACAGCGGAAAAGTCGTCCCCAAAATAAGGAATAAGCGTACTTATGCGCCATACGATGCCATCGGTCTGAGACCGAGCAGCCTTGGTTTCAGACTGCAATTGCTCCGCTTTATCGGCCAGAGCGGGTATGGCTGAAGACACGTCAGAGCCAATGTTGGCCGACTGAACAATGGAAACCGCCTGACTGACGTGTCGTTTTACTTGCAATGCGCTGCTGACCAGCAATGCACAGTAGATGATGACGACGCCGAGAAACACCGCTACCGCAATGGCGATTTTTTCGCCGTTCCGCCTTTTGCTCTTTACTTGATGATTGACCATAACCAGGCATAATACCCCCTTCTATGGTCAATAAGGGGGTATGACGCGGTCAATCACGTAAACTATACGTTTACTCCGCCGTCGAGCTGTACTTATCGATGGCCTCCTGCAGCTCTTGCATCTGGTCCGTATACGTACTCGGGCTACCGGAAGTAGACGTGGTGGCCACCTGCTGAGCTTCGTTCAACGCCACGGACAGATCCTGCCGGGCATTCAAATCCCGGGAATTCACATTGGCAAGCACGCTCTGGCCTTCAGTGACCTTATCAACCAGCTCCGTCTTGGCCACAGCCGTATCACGAGCGGTCTTGGAACGTTCGATAGCGGTCTTGGCACTGAGAATGGCTTCGACCTTGTTCCCCAACTCGCGAGTGGCTGCAGTGAGCTCCTCATCGCTGGCCTGATTGTCTTCGACCGAAGCGGAGGCATCGCAGCTGACGTTGACGTCCGTCTCTTCATTGGCCTTGTCTACGGCTTCGTGCAAGTCGGTCACGGTCTGCGAATCCAGTACCTGATTCTCCTCGATATTCAAGTCTTCGTCCACACCGTCAACCGTCTTCTTCAAACGTTCCACACTCGACTGGTAAATGTCGACGGACTGCTGGCAGGAGCTCAGCACTTCCTGGCTGTCAACGCGGTTGCGCAAACCGAGTGAGACTCCCGACACCGCGGCCGCGACCACGGCAATCGAAACCACGGCAACCAGTTCACGACGATGCCGATACATGAATCCTTCCGGCTGCGCGTTCGCCAAGGCATCGGCGACACCACCGATTGAAAGTCCGCGAGATGCGTCTTCCGCCGCATCCACTTCCGCCAGAGGAAAATCGTAGGTCGTCGAGGCTTGATCATCATGAGTTCCACTCGGAGACTGCACTTCCGGCCATTCCTTGAACTCGTTTCCCGCCATACTTCAGCATTCCCTTCCAACATTTCCTGATATCTTTTCGCATACTACACGCATGACACGTCATTAAGGGGCACTGTTGCGCCCAACATCCCTCATTGAAGAGGGTATAATGACGCGGGACGATCGCATTACCGCATTCGCATGAAAGTCTCAAACACCACAAGAAGCCAGAGGAACAGCGTGACCGCAGCAAAAAAGAAACTACTTATCGTCCAGGAAGCCATGGGTGGCTGCGGACGCAATGTCGTAGACATTGTTAATGGCATCGACCACAACAAATTCGACATAACGGTCGCCTACGGAACCAGCCGAGTCGACGACTACTATCGCAAAGCCATTCCCGAAATGAAAAAGCACGCGACGCTCATCCCCGTTCCTGAAATGGTTCGGAGCATTTCCCCACAGCACGACATCAAGGCCTGGCTTCAAGTACGCAAACTCATCAAACAGACCAAACCCGACATCGTGCATTGCCACAGCTCGAAGGCGGGCATCATAGGCCGCGCCGCAGCCGTCGGAAGCCGCGTGCCGAAGGTTTTCTACACGCCGCACGCCTATGCGTTCCAGGCGAAGGAATTCTCCGAATCGAAGAAAAAAGTATTCACGTTGATCGAACGTACATTCAGCCGACTGTTCACAACGCTCACTTTCAACGTTTCCGCAGGCGAGCGTGACATCGCGTTGGAACGCAAGGTAGACAAGCCGACCAAGTTCAAGGTCGTATACAACGGCATTCCCGACATCGCACTGCCTTCACGGGAAGAGGCCCTGCGCGCTCTGGGACTATCCGACCTGCCGAAGGATGCGATCATTGTCGGTTCGACCGTACGACTGGCCGCGCAGAAGGATCCAATGACCTTCGTGAAGATCGCCAAAATGGTGGTCGAACATGATCCACGGGTGCATTTCGTATGCGTGGGCGATGGCGATCTGCAGGATGACGTGGCGAAGTTCGTTGACAGCAATGGACTTGCCGGCAACGTGCATCTGCTTGGATACCGCAATGATGCGGAATGCGTGGTTGCGGCGTTCGACGTGTATTTGTTGACCTCACTGTATGAGGGCCTGCCGTACTCGCTGGTCGAATCGTTGCGTGCCGGAGTACCGATCGTCGCCACCGACGTGACCGGCAGCAACGAGGTGGTGCAACCCGGCGTGAACGGGTATCTATTCCCGGCAGGTGACGTGAAGGAGGGATGCCGCCGCGTGGAACAGGTCGTTTCCGAACGATCCCGCGGGGTCAAATTCTCCCCTGCCGAGGTACGGGAAACCTACCTCGGCAAGTTCACGTCAGCACACATGCTCGACAGCGTGCAGCAAAGCTATTTGGGGTGAACGAGACCTCAACAATCCCCTCGTTGCCCCACAAAAAGTGCTTCTCCATAGGGGTTATGAGGCAAAGATTTCCCCCCCTATCCATATAGTGTAAGTAGATTAAGAGAGCGAAAATCGTGTGGAGAAGAAATGGCTGATTTAAAAACAAGCACCGAAAGCCGCCAACGACCGACTATATTTTTCGTAATTCCTTGTTACAACGAAGAGGAACAGCTTCCTATTACGGCACCGGTTTTGCGCAGCAAGATCGCCAATATGAAGGCCGACCACCTGATTTCCGAAGATAGTCGTGTACTCTTCGTCGATGACGGGTCGAAAGACGGCACCTGGCAATACATCAGGCAGCTTCATGACACCGACCCGTCATTGTTCCATGGCGCGAAACTCGCTCACAACCGAGGTCATCAGCATGCGCTGCTGGCCGGTCTGATGACCGCTCTGGAAGATGGCTGCGACGCCGCGATCAGTTTGGATGCCGACCTTCAGGATGACATCAACGTGTTTGATGAATTCGTCAAGCAGTACGCCGCCGGAGCTGAAATCGTATACGGTGTCCGTTCAAGCCGAGGCAAGGACACATGGTTCAAGCGCAACACGGCACGTGCATTCTACGCACTGAACGCTTGGATGGGAGCCGAAACGGTTCGAGATCATGCCGATTACCGATTGATGGGACGCGCCGCACTCCAGACGCTTTCCGAATATCAAGAAGTCAACCTGTTCCTTCGTGGCATCGTACCCGATCTGGGATTCACGACCGCGGTGGTCAAGTACGAGCGAGGAGAACGCGAAGCCGGAGAAAGCAAGTATCCGCTGAAGAAAATGATCAGCTTCGCGATCGAGGGCATCACCAGTTTCTCCGTCAAACCCCTTCGTTTTGTTACCGGCATAGGACTGTTGTCCATCCTCGTCGGCCTCGGCATGTTCATCTATGTCATCGTTTCCTGGGCCGGCAACAATGTAGTCTCGGGATGGGGCTCGATTATGTGTTCGCTATGGCTGATAGGCGGATTGCTTATGCTGTCCATGGGCATCATCGGCGAGTACGTAGGCAAGATCTATCTGGAAGCCAAACACCGTCCGCGCTATGTAATCGAAACCAGAGTATAACCCGGGCAAAATCCTTACAAGGACATGCAGTGATTCAAACAAAAGACGACTTGCAACGGTTTCTATCCGCGGAACGCGGCGCCTACCTGTATGGAGGGCGCAAAGATACGATCATCGCATACCTCACCGATGATCCGAGAGCTCAGATTTGGCGGTTCCAAAAGCGTCTGCGCATATGCGAATATCGGTACAACAACCGGCATAAGAGTCCATTGCACTATGTGATGTTTCTATGGGCCCGCAAGCGGAAGAACCACTTGGGAATACGCCTTGGCTTTGAAATCTCCGAAAATATCTTCGATGAGGGACTCCGTCTTTACCATTACGGCAATATCGTCGTCAACGGTGATTCGCGAATCGGTAAGAATTGCGTGCTTCATGGCGCCAATTGCATAGGAAACTCAGCCAAGGATTTTTCCGCGCCACAATTGGGAGACAACATCGATCTCGGTGTCGGCGCTTCCATCATTGGAGATGTAACGATAGCGGACAATGTGGCCGTTGGCGCGGGAGCGGTCGTCACCCGTTCCATAACGCAGAAGAACACCACCGTGGTCGGCATCCCAGCCAGGCCCATACGCTAGAGGGAAGTATATGACTGCCGTCCGCACTTCGCACATCGCAAGGTCTCGAAAACACATGCCGCTGTACATGGCCGTCAATGCTCTGGCTGCCATTGCGGCTGTTTTTCTGTTCGACCTTTTCTCACCGTTGCATCAATCGAATCTACGGCTGATGCCCGATCAGGATTTCTTCCAGCTTGTCGGCAAGGTGTGGGCCGAAGGCGGTGTTCCCTATCGCGACATATGGGACCAAAAAGGACCGTTCATCTTCTTTGTGAACATGCTCGGCTGGAAGCTCACCGGCAACGGCTACGGCATCGTCATCATCGAATGCGTCTTTCTGCTTGCCACCATGTGGTTCCTATGGCTGATCATCGGCACCGTTTTCGACCATGAACGCCCTGATAGCCGCAAAACCGCGCAATCTTATGCGATCAGCATGCTGACGCTGTGGATTTGCGTGCTATGGATTGCGATATGCATGCCCGGATCATGGAACATGACCGAAATGTTCTGTCTGCCATTTTTGGCCGCAAGCGCATGGCTGCTGTTGAAGTCTTTGTTCGCATATCAGGATCACCCTACGGACCGTGACGCCTGGCATATTCCCGGAACCTGGGCATACGTTCATGGACTGGCCTTCGGCGTATGTTTCATGACCCGTCTGAGCAATGCGATGGGCGTATGCGTAGGCCTGCTGGTATTGACTGTTCTACTCATAATGCGACGGGCATGGAAAAATCTGGGAGTCTGCATTCTGGGATTCCTGGCAGGCGTAGTAACGTTTTTCGTTCCGTTCGCCGTATATTTCGCCGTGCATGGCGTGTTTTATGAGTTCATGTACGGCACGGTGCTGTACAACCTGCACTATGCGGGCGGCCTGAGCGCCACAGCCGGCATTCCCGGACTTACGACACTCGTTTTGGTATTCATCGTTCCGGCGGCCATGCT
Source organism: Acidaminococcaceae bacterium (assembly GCA_963619075.1). GTDB lineage: Bacteria > Actinomycetota > Actinomycetes > Actinomycetales > Bifidobacteriaceae > Bifidobacterium. Next base: position 6,213 of record CAVEVJ010000215.1, on the reverse strand, counting down.
GATGATAGGCGTCGTTCGCACGATTCGGCGTAAGGAAATCACTTGCAGTTCGGTTTTCCTCATACTCGAATCCGTCGCGTTCGCCGTTCTGTTCTTTCAGATGTTCGCCATCCAGACCGGCTCCTACCTTCATTACACGCTCATCGATGTGGTATTCCTCCCCATGGTACTGATACCGGCTACGTTCTTTCTACGCAACCAGCGGCCACGCATCGCCGCATTGGTATGCGCAGCCGCTTTACTGCTTGGATATGCCGGCCTGCGCACACGTCAGGTCATGACCTGGCCGGAATTCGACAACACGTGGGTCGCCCAGCTAACGGAACAATCACAGGGTTCCATAGCGTTCTACAACATGAATTCACTGGCCTATACGCTCAACGACGTAACCCCGGCCTATCCGTACGCGGTGTTCCAAGACTGGCAGGCGGAATTCAGCAGTGATATGCGAACCAAAATCATCGACTCCTACACACAGCCAGGCACCGAAATACTCGTGGTACAGCAGTACGGCGATTTGACGCCTGTGATCGCAGACGTGTTGAACGCAAAATATCAATTCGTCCGTTCCATCACCGACGATTCCGGCACATACAGCATTTACCAACGCATTTGAAACATCCGCTCAATTCCAAGGAAGTGTCAATGACCATTTCAATTCCCGGAAGCGCAACCCCTACAAGGGAAGCTGCTAGTCCTCAGCTAGCCCGCGCCCATACTATACACCGCGCAATTCCGATAGTAATAAATTCACTATTCGTTGCCGTACTGCTCACGCTTACGGACATCCTCTCCCCTATCTATCCATTGTACGAAACCTGGTATTCCGACCAGTACATTTTCGAGCTCACCGGCAAGATGTGGGCCGAGGGCGGTGTGCCATACGTGGACTTCTGGGATCAGAAAGGTCCCATGATCTTCCTGTTCAATATGCTCGGGTGGAAACTCACCGGATCTTCGCTAGGCATTTTCCTGCTCACCATAGTCTGGGCGGTCATCACCATAAACACGTTGTATCTCCTAGCCAAAGAATTCGCGCCCCAACAGTATGGCACGGCGATATCGATAGCCATAGCATGGATATCTGCCGTATGGATCGGCATCCTCTGCGCTCCTTCCTGGGATCTGATTGAGCCTCTTTGCCTGCCGTTCCTGGCCATTTCCCTATTGATTGCCGTCCGATGGTTCAAGCTGGGCGGCAACGGCGTCAAGCCATCGGTACCGTGGTGGCATCCGTTCGTATATGGACTATCGTTCAGCGTCTGTCTGCTGTCGCGTTTGACCAATGCGCTGTCCGTTTGCGTTATCGTACTGGTCATCACCGTCATGCTGATCGCATGGAAGCAATGGAAAGCGCTGTTCACATGCGTTTTGTCCTTCATCGCAGGCGTTGCATTGCCACTCGTACCCTTCTGCATCTATTTCGTGGTTCATCAGGCGTTCTACGATTTCATGTATGGCACGATTCTGTTCAACCTCAGCTACGCGGGTGGATCAGAAAGCCTACTCTCTGCGCAGCACAACACCATCGTGCTCATCCTGTGTGTACCCTGCGCCATGATACTCATCGGTCTGGCCCATATGTTATTCAAGCGCCAATGCAATCCCATTGACAGCACCGTAGTGCTGTCCGGACTTTTGTTCATCGCACTGTTTTTCAACATCAATCCCTACCAGCATTACGCCGCAGTAGCAGCGATCTTCTTACCAATTCTTCTGGGTACTGTATGCCTATTTATCAACGACCGTTTTATCGTACGATGGCGAACGTTAGTGGCATTGGGGCTGATTCTGGCCTTGTTGTGCGGATACCAAGCCAAAGTCGACAACAAGCTCATATGGTCCGAGCGTGTATACACTGAGCAGGAATTGGGACAGGTCATTCAGGACGCCCAAGGCGACATAGTGCTGTACAACGTGCTCGTCGGCGCATATCTGAAATACGACCTGACTCCGATGTACAAGTTTGCCTGGCTTCAGGATTGGGAGGCCTCGTTCAGTGAAAGCTACACGCAACAGCTATGTGACGAATTCGCCACAGCCCGTGCGAAATACCTCGTGGTGCAGCCGTATTACACGCTGCCCGAGCCGGCCATCACCGAAATCCTCGAAGACCGATACACGCCAGTGAAAACCATTACTGTAGAAGGAATGGATACTGTTGTGTACAAACGCCGATAAATCACCAAGATAGTCCATTAAATTGGCCGCGACACAAGGTCGTGGCCAATTATTTAGAGAGAATGGTGTGCTGTACTAGATAGCATATAATAATTATATTATTTGCTGAGTGAGGAGAATTTATAGCGATGTCGATTGGTAAAGATTCTAGACGAAATATAAACATTGAAATATTGCGTGTGTTCTCAATGTTTTTGATTGTATTTTGTCATTATTTTTCTTGTAACGACAGATTTATTGGCCTTGAAGGTTTTCCGCTTATCTTAGAATATTGGGCTGATAAATTGACTGGTCAGACCGGTGTTTGTTGTTTTTTGTTGATTACAGGTTATTTTATGGTTGGCAAATCATTTAAAATAGCTCGTGTGATTAAGACTGATATTCAGGCGTTCGTCTACAGTGTAATACTGTGCATTTGCTACTACGTATTGATGATGGCGCAGGTATTTCCAATTTCTGTTATTCCGCAATGGAAAGGTCTGCCCGAGGTTACTACCTTTTTTCAGTCGATATTCCCTGTATGGAATTCTGTATACTGGTTTGTTACTGCTTACGTATTTTTATTGATTATGTCGCCGGTGTTGAATTTGCTTATTTCGCGTCTTAATGCTTGCCGGCATGCGTTGATTGTCATTGTTCTTTCTGGTGTGAGCCTATGGCAGTTACTTTCGAAATTTTCGGTATATTGGAATAATTTATTATATGTGACAATTATCTATATGATTGGTGCTTGGATTCGTTTATATGCTGATCGAATTCGTGTGAATCACAAGTATTTGAAGATTACATGTGTGATTGTCGTATCAGCTTTGCTACTTTTCCTTTTCTCAGTGGAGATTGTGTCCAATGGGCTTATCGCAGAATGGTTTAACTGGTCTGATCATCCTCTTTCCGGTGGTGTTCCTGTTCTTCCAATGGCTGTTGCTACATGTATTTTCTATGGTGTAGTGCAATTGCCTGTAAAAACAGTTAGCCCTAGGCTGATGGGTGTGTTTTCGTTGACTGCGCAGGCAATGTTTGGGGTGTATTTGCTGCATGGAAATCAGACCTTCTATAGGGCGTTTTGGTATGCGGTGAATCTGTGCGTTCCATCGGTGGAAGGTCCGGTAATGATAGCGGTTCATGCGGTTGCCATAATAATGCTATTTATTAGCTTGACGCTGCTATCTGTAATTATCAATGCCGTTTTGGTGACTCCTGCCACCAAATTGATTATGCGTTCTTCACTTGTGAGGCGTATCTCCAGTATGGTTGATAATGCTTGGAATTTTTAATAATTCGGGACTGCGGTGGGAATCTTGGACCAAAATCTCTTACGCCGCTAGGCCCAAACCCATTCGGTACCGCATGGGGCTTCGGTAGCCCAGATCGCTCTTGATCCTAACGTCCCTGTACCATCTCAGGTACGAGTCGAGCATCCCCACGAACTCATCTATTGTAACCCCGCTCCAGTCGCGCCCGTAGAAGAACTCTATCTTCAACCTCCCGAAGAAGCCCTCGCACCTCGAGTTGTCCGGGCTGCAGCCCTTCCTCGACATCGACCTCACCAGGCCTTTCTCCTCGCATATCTTTATCCACCCGAGCCAGCGGTAGTGGCAGCCCCGGTCTGAATGGATCAGCGGGTGGCCGCCCTCCTCCAGCTGCGCGCATGCGCCGAGCAGCGAGGAGTTCGCCATCTCGGCGTCGGGCGAGGTCGAGATCGACCAGCTCAGCGGCATGCCGTCGAAGCAGTCGACTATCGGGGAGAGGCAGACCTTGCCCGCGGGGATGCGGAACTCGGTCACGTCGGTTATCCACTTCTCGTTGGGGGCGTCGGCTTCGAAGTGGCGCTCGCCCCGTTCGTCGCGCAGCAGGTTGGCCGGCACCTCGGATATCTCGCCCGCGTACGAGCCGTAGCGGCGCCTCTTTTTCGCCGCGCGCGACCAGGCGCTCTTCCTCCATGATGGCGCGCACGGTCCATTCGCCGACGCGGTCCCCCGGCTCCGCGTCGGCGTTGACCCGCATGAGGATGTGCCGGTATCCGTAGGTGTGTCTGTTCAATAGAAGTTAGGCCGATGCGGCATAACTTTCCGGTCCGAAAAAGCGGTAGGAATTAGTCCGTTTCACCGAAATGGCGAGATGAAGGGCACCGGCCCGCCATAACCATTTTCCCGAGTTGAAACACACCCGGCCGAACAAGGCCACTCGGGAAAGGAAAGGAATGACGAAACCGGTGTCGATACAACAACGTATCAGGATTCTCGACGCCCGGGGCGTATCATGGCGCGAAATCGCCGGACAGCTTGGCGCGTCGAGGGATACCGTCGGGAAATACGCGACCATGGAGGACCGCTCCCCGAAGCCCGCGGTCAGGAAGGGACGGCGCTCCCTGATCGACGCGCGTTCGGAGACGGTCGACTCGTGGCTGGCCGCGGACAGGCTCATGCCCCGCAAGCAGCGCCACACCGCCAGACGCGTGTACGACGGGCTCGTCGAGGAGGAGGGCTTCCAGGGCTCCTACTCGACGGTGCGGCGCTACGTGAGGAAGTGGCGCGAGGAGCGCCGGCCCGACGGCGACGGGTACCTCGAGCTCGACTGGCACGCCGGGGCCATGCAGGTCGATTTCGGCGAGGCCGTCGCCACGATCGGCGGCGGGGACGTCAGGGTCCACTGCCTGGTCGCCACGTTCCCGCACTCGAACATGCGCTACGTGGCCGCGATGCCGGGCGAGAACGCGGAATGCGTGTGCGAGGGGCTGGCCCAGATCTTCGACCACATCGGCATGGCCCCCGCGTGCTGGTGCTCGACAACGCCACGGGCGCCGGCCACCGCGTCGCGTGGAACAAGGTCACCGTGGTGCGCGTGTCCGCCATGTTCTGCGACCACTACCGGCTCGAGACGAGGTTCTGCAACCCGTATTCCGGAAATGAGAAGGGGTCCGTCGAGTGAACCGCACCCCGATTATTGGACTGAAGAAATTCGGATTCGATGATTGGAGGTGCGGTTCTTTCGTATGCGTGAGGATCGGAGGAGGCACTACGACGACGGGTTCCGGCGCAAGGCGCTGAAGCTCATTGAGGCCGGCGTGGGCAAACGCTCCCTCGCCCGTCGGCTTGCGATGCCCGTGCGGACTGCGGAAAAATGGATCATGCTGTACAGATCCAACAGCGGGGAGGCGGTCATGGGAACCACCGGCAACAGGCGTTATGACTGGGAGACGAAGGTCGCGGCGGCGCGGGACCACGTCGAGAATGGCTTGAGCGTGGCCGAGGTCATGGCCAGGTACGGGATAGCGAGCATCGCCCCGCTGCAGCGTTGGTGCCGCGAATACCGTGCCGGCGGCGCGGAGGCGTTGAGGCCGAAGCCCAAGGGCAGGCCCAAAGGCGCGAAATCCAAGCCAAGGCCGAAGCCCACGCGGGAGCAGGAGCTGACCGAGGAGGTCGCCTACCTGAAGGCGAAGGTCGCGTACCTGGAAAAACTCCGGGCCCTGCGGGCGCAGAAGTCACGAAGCGCGAGCGAAGCGCCGTCGTCCGACTGCTCGCAGGGCAGGGGCACCGGCTCGACCACCTGCTGAAGATCAGCGGGTTGGCGAGATCCACGTATTTCCACCATCTGTCGCATCCGGCGCATGAGACGCGCCCCGACCTCGATCCCATGGTCGCAGAGATCTGGGAAAGGACGGCCAACGGGTGCGGCCACCGGCAGATCCATATGTGCCTGGTCCACGAAGTTCGGACGGAAGGTGTCGGCCAGGAGCGTCCTGAGGGTCATGCGCCGCATGGGACTCAGATGCCCGATCCACGCCAGGAATCCATGGAGAGGCTACAGCTCGTACAGGGGCGACGCTGGCGGAGAGGTGCCGAACCTGCTCAAACGCGGCTTCACCGCCGGCAAGCCGTTCGAAAAACTCGGTACCGACGTCACCGAATTCAAGGTCGCGGGCGGCAAGGCCTACCTCGCGCCCGTATACGACATGGCCAGCAAGGAAATCGTCGCCTGGGACGTGAGCCGGCGCCCCGACATGGGGCAGCGGCGGCGTCTGCTCGCCATGCT
>CAVEVJ010000214.1:0-8255 GCA_963619075.1 Acidaminococcaceae bacterium | reverse complement strand
GTACATCACGCAGCACACCGAATACATGATCCGAACCAATGTGGGCAAGCTTGTAGCCACCGCCGTGGTTATGGTATGGAACTTCCTGACCCGCAAATGGCTGCTGGACGACACCCACACCAACGCCATGAACCGTTTGAAGAAAGCCGAGAACCGCTTGACGCCCGAAGAACTGGAAGAGAAGTGGCAGAACAGCTTCTCGCACAAGCTGGGAGTCTGGTCTCTCGAACACACGCCCAACGGCTGGCCGAAGTAGACGGTTCAGGAGTCGATTCAGGCAGTCAACCAAGTAATGACGGAACACTAAGTACTGCATCTTAAACTGCTAAACACCGCTAAACACCGAACCAAAATACGATGAAGGGCTGCATCCGAACAATGTGGATGCAGCCCTTTTTGTAGCTTTTGTAGTTTCCTACCTTGCGTTATCCGCTCTTGTCTTGCTTCATCGCCTTGCTTCATTCTGCAGATCATGTATCTGCGGATCTCGCAAATCACGGGAATCGCAAGACATGCAAGGTCACATGAAAACGCACAAGATCACACGCTCACGGAAGTAAGCATCGGCTTCTCGGTGGAGTCCTTGATCTGCTTGAAACCGATCAACGCGATCGCCAACGAAGTCAACGCGAGCGCGGTGACCACGAGGAAACCGCCGTGAGATCCCATACGGTCGATGAACTGTCCGGCGATGGCCGAGCCGACGGAACCGCCGATCGAATTCATGGCGCCCATCCAAGCCACGCCTTCGGTGAAGCGCGTGGGCGGCACCAAGTGCAGCATCAGCTGGTTGCCGTTCACCCAGGTCGGCGCCTGGCAGATGCCGATCAGCAGATAGATGATCATGATCACCCACAGATGCTTGGCGAACATGAACGAGCCGATACCCAAATTGACCACGGTCAGGCAGAAGTAGAAACGCTTCCACAGCGGAATGGTCCAGTTCTTCGCGCCGTACACGAGTGCGCCGATCAGCGAGCTGAACGAGAAGCAGGCGAACACGAAACCCGTATACTGCTTCATATTCGCTTCCGTGGCGAACGCGACGATCGAGATGCCCGCAGCCGACTGGAACGCGCCCAGACCGAACCATGTGGCGCACACGGCAATCAGACCCGGACCCCAGATCGACTCCTTGTGGCCGGACTGCACATCGGCCGCGGCCTGTTCCATGGCGGCCCGCACTTCCGCTTCGGTCTTGCCTTCGGAACGGGCGCAATCACGCGCATACTCCACGGCCGCTTCAGCCTGCAACGCCTTGGAACGTGCGGCCTCATGGTCACGATATTCCTTACGGGTCATGCCGGCCTCACGAGCCAGCTGAGTCTGCGATTTCGGTTCGGTGGTCAGTTCCGTGAGGAACATCAGCGCGCCGATCAGCACGCACATGCCGGTAAACGAGAACGCGAGAACACCGGAGATCACAGCCAACGTGGACGCCAGCGGATTGCCGACCACCCACATGCATTCGTCGAACACGCCGGAAAGCGAGAGCGCACGGTTCGTCTTCTCGGAATCGCCCTTCAGCAGCGTGGTCCAACGGCGACGGCTCATGGCGCCCCACGGCGGAATCGCGGCCATGAACGGCACGATACAGAACAGAATCCACGACGGCACTTGGGCGGTGATGCACGAAACCAGGGCGGTCGCGGCGATCATCCACACAATGATCGTGGGATTCGAAACCTGACGCTGGCCGAACTTGTCAACCAACTTGCCCAGCACCGGGCTGGCCACGGCCAATGCGATCGCCTGCACCGCAGTCAGCGCGCCCGCCAACGAATAGTTGCCGTAATAGTGCTGCACGGAGATCGTGATCGTCATGCCGACCATCGGGAACGGCATGCACGCAATCACCGAGCCGACCGAAAATCGCGCGGTATGAGGTATGCGAAGAAGTTCCGCGTACCCTCCAAAAAGACGATGACTGATGCTTTTGGCACCAGCGAAAACATTATTGGTCATGCTTTGCCGCTCCTTTCTGCTCACGGTTTTGCTTGTACCTGCCGCTTTGCGTCGCGCGCAGGTCGGTTTTTGTTTGGTTTATTTGGTCATGTTGATTTTTGTTGGATTTCCGCGCTTTTCAGCTCTTGTCTCCGCAGCTCGCCTCATGTTGGTCACTTCAACTTGTCTCATCAATTTGTCTCACTTCAACTTGACTTGAAGGCAAACTGATTCATGGGGGTGTGTTGTGGAATGGATGCTGTTTTATACGGGCTTTTTCAACCAAGGGCAACTCTATGCGCAGGTACTGCCGTAACACGCGGTAAATTAAATTCCCAAAGAATAAAAATCGGTAAATTTTTTAGCTACGATTGAGGAAGGCCAGCGCGGGAACCATAGCGAAGCCCATCAAACGAGACATTCGACTCGACGAAAGGTGCGAGAACATGCCAGCAACGACCATTCATTTCGTACGTCACGGCAAAGTGGAGAATCCCGGACATCTGCTCTACGAACGACTTCCCGGATTCCATCTTTCGCAAGTGGGCGTACGCATGGCCCAGGCCACCGCGCACTATATCGCGGTCAGCCCGCAGATGAACAGCGTAAGCGCCGTATATTCGTCGCCGCTGGAACGTACGCGTGAAACCGCCGGAGAAATCCTCACCGCGCTCAACGCCGTACGCACGGTTCGCGGAGAGGATCCGCTGGAACTGACCACCGACGAACGCATCATCGAAGCCGGAAACGAATTCCGAGGCAAGCGCATCGGCCATGGCGAAGGCGCGTTGTGGAAAAACGGCAATTGGAAGCTCGTACGCAACCTATGGAAGCCGAGCTGGGGCGAAAGCTACCAGTCGATCGCGCGACGCGTGCAAGGATTCGCGCTCGAAAAAGTAAAAGAACATCCAGGAGAGCAAATCGTGGTGGTAAGTCATGAATCACCGATCTGGAGCTACCGTCATCTGTTGGAGACTGGGCATCCGGAACACAATATGCTGCTGCGGCGCACAGCCCTCGCCTCCATCACTTCCATTACCTACGATTGCGACACGGGGAAGGTTCTTTCCATCACGTACGTCGATCCCGCCGCCGACGTGAAGTAGCACGAGGCGACGTGGGATGGCGTGGAACGGAGTGGCGTGGCGAGGAGTGATGCACAACAACGAAAACAGCGCGACACGCCGTACTTGCCTTCTACGTAAGTCTGTTGTATCTTAATCAAGTTGCGTTTCACGCCTTCGGGTTGCGAGATGTTGCATAATTGGAGAATTCGCCTAGTGGTCTATGGCGCACGCTTGGAAAGCGTGTTGGTGTAACAGCCTCACGAGTTCGAATCTCGTATTCTCCGCCAGTAGGGCTTTCGGAGCAACCCGAAAGCCCTTTTTTCATGCCCGAAAATGGCTTCCTTTCAGCGATTCCAACCAGTTTGGCCCATATGCCGTTTTGCCGTGTGATGCCTTCGAATGACGTTGGATACGCCGATATCGATGACACATTAGGTGACACACATGACGGACCAAATCGGTGTGTCACTCTATCGTCGAAAGGAACTTCGGCATGTTCTCTCATCCCAGTCCGGGGACATGTGCATCTGACGCCTCCCGCAACCACGTCTTCGTTGGAGAACGTGATGCTTCATGTTTACACTTATTTACACTTGTTTACTCTTTTTGCATGCTGAAAAGAGTAACAAACGTTGGAATTCCAACGTTTTTGCTTACACTTTTACACTTGTTCCTCTCTCTAGAGGGAAGAGCACCTTCCAAAATCCTTCCCAACCGTTGGAACCATTGGGATTCCTCACATTTTTCAAGTTCGCGAGAGTGCGGTGGCGTGAATGTGTCCGCTTCGGCAGCCGTGCCTATGCTTCTTGGAAGGACGATCCGATGAGCGGAAGGCGAAAATTCGGTTCGATTCTGGTGCGTTCCGCACGTGACGGGCATAAGTACGTGCAGGCCCGCTATCAGCCACCGGCATGGGCCTATTCCAAGTGGCCTGACCTGCCGAGGCACTATACGAAGAATTTCGATGCGGACTATACCGCGATGGCCGAGGCATGGCTGGCGGAACAGGAACGGCTCATCAAGCTGGGAAGCTGGGAACCGCCCCGAATCGAGAAGACCAAGGAACTAAGTTCGACCATAACGTTCCGCGAGTATGCGCTCGACTTCGTGCAGAACCGCAGAAAACCGAACGGACAACGGATAGCACCGACCACGCGCGAGAAGTACCTGCAATACTTGGACGATTATCTGCTGCCCGTCCTAGGCGACAAGCCGATGGGAAGCATCGGCCCACGGGACGTCGAGAAGTGGGCCGACTCCATGAGGGTGGGTAAGGCCGGCGAGTGTGCCTCCGTCAAGCACAAGGCGTATGTGCTGCTGCGTGAGATCTTCAGGGACGCGTGCGAGCGGGAACTGGACCAGGACGGCACGACGCTGCTCACTTCAAACCCCGTCCACATCCAAGTCCGCAAGCCTGCCGTCCGCTTCCAATTCGTGGATTTCGGCCCGGGCGAGCTGAAGACGCTGTACCACGCCATGCCGCCGCGTTTCGCGGTCCTTATCTATCTGATCGGCGCGATGGCCCTCAGGCCAGGGGAGGCATATGGTTTGCAGCGTAGAGACGTGAAACTCAAAGACGACCTGTCCGGAGGCGAAATCAACATCGTGCGCGCGGCAAAGGAGTATCAAGAGAAGGATCCCGAGACCGGGAAGATTCGCAAACGAATTCTCGTGAACAGCACCAAGACCGAGGGAAGCCAGAGAAAAGTGTTGTTACCTCCTTACATCTGCAAGGCATTGGACCAGCATCTGCGGTCCTTCGTAGCGGATCGTCCGGATGCGTATCTGTTCACTGGTCCGAAGACGGGAGATGTGGTCAACGCCCAAACAGTGCGCAACGCCTGGTATCGGGCGCGCAAAAGCGTGCCTTTGCTCGAGGAGAAGAAAGCTCCCCTCTACGATCTTCGCCATCGGGCCATCACCCATATGGCGGCCTACACCAAATCCATTAAGACCGTGATGGACACGGCGGGACACTCGCGTTCGGACACGGACCTTTATTACCAGCATGCGACTGATCCCGAGAGAAGGAAAGTCGTCGATGGCATAGAGGCCGAAGTACGGGACTATGAAGCCGGACAGTCATCTGAGGACCGCATGACAGATGGAGAAGGCGGCAAATCGGACTCCATCGAAAGTGTGGCGCGGCTTCTGGACCGCGTCGGCACGGGAGCCCGCATGGAACTTCTCAAGGCCATGGGCGATGAGGAGCGGGGGGAGGTGATGCGTTATCTATCACCCAAAACGTTGAACGAGACGTTCTCATGGATGTTGACGGAACCTGACGTGCGCTAAGCCGTCTTGCCGATATCGGAAGTCATCACGAGGAAATGACGTGGAAGATATGAACCCAAGCGGAACCTCCGCCTAGGTGCAGTCGAAATACAGGTCGGAAGGCCGGAAAGGATCGGAGTAATGGCTTCCGTGAAAACTAGTGTGCAACAACATCCATTGGCGGTGACGGTGCCCGTGGCGACCCAGCTATTGGGGTTCAAAGACACCAAAAGCGTCTACACGCTCATCAGACAAGGAAAAATCAGGGCCCGCAAATCAGGGCGTATTTTCCTGATCAGCTACAAATCACTGGAAGATTACGTCGAAGGATGCTGAAAAGGCATCGCAGGAAAGGAAAACGCCTGTCGCTGAACAACGACAGGCGCCAATAAAAACCAATGAACAGTCTAACGCAAAAAAACGGAAAAACAAAGCAGACCGACTATGTTCTGACGCCAATGCTCGATGAACTGGTACGGAACGTCGAATTCCTGGGAGGGAACGTGTGGTTTCCATCTGGAGCGATCACTATCTTGGGCGGACGCAAGCGCTGCGGCAAAAGCACGCTTGCGCTATATGAGTGCGCGAAATTCTCAGCCATGGGCAAGAAGGTCCTCATCGTGCAGCGTGAGGACGATGCAGGTCTCGTGAAGGCGAAACTGCAGTGCATGGGTGCGGCCCTAGGCAACATCATGCTGTACAAGCGGCATGACCACGAGACCGAATACTGTGGCTTCGATGCCAGAGACCTGCAAGGGATCGTGGAGTCTGCTGGAAGGATGCACGCGGATCTCGTGTATATAGACCCATTGCATGGTCTCGCCACAGGGCGCATGAACGATCAGCAGTCCGCCGACTGTCTGATCGCGCTTGACGCCATGGCAAAAAGAAACAACTGCTGCGTGCTGGGCGTCCTCCACGCGAAAAAGGATCCGGAGGACGTGTCATACGCCATTTCTGGGTCCGACCAATGGGTGGCCAAGGCACGTTCCTACCTCTACCTTGAAACATGCCCGAACGCATCCGATGTGGCCGTGTGCCAGCAGGTGGATGCGTCGTATTCCGATACCATCAACGCTAAAATCCGCTTCGGGATACGTGGATGCGTCGGCGACGACGGAAAGACGTTCCCGGTGCGGGTCGTGGTCGAAACCGCGCCAACCGACGATACCGCCCAAGACTATCTGGATCTCAAAAACGTCATGAAAGAGGATCGGACGGACCCGGTCGTCAGAGAAGCCATGGCCGAATGGATGCATGATGCCGTTCATTTGAACGGTAATCATATGCTGACAAGAAAACTGTTCCATCAGGCGGAGAGCAAAGACCGCAGGTGGACTCCTGCAAAGCTCAGAAAGGCCTTCTCGCTGGCCGGCTTGGGACAGGCCAGGGCTGCTGAACGCGGCAGCCGTTCCATCGTCTACCTTAAGGACCCGTCCGAATACTCGGGCGAGGAGGCGGAACGTCTTGGCAGGGGATCCACCCCGGAAACGCTCGCCAAGGAATGGGTTGCGACCGTGCCACGCTGAATTATCAGTTGGAACGTTATGTTCCAACTGATATTTTCTCCGCATCGGGAAATATCAACCTCGACATTATGCCGAGGTTGATATTCTGGTTCGGTTCCGGCCGTCTTGATTGTGAAACCGTCTATAAGGACGAATGCTGTGTGGAAGAGCGGGGGATGCTTAATCCCCGAATATCTGATGCGTAATAATTCCGCATCAGATATTTTCCGTCGTATATCCGTAACTGTTGCGACCTTGATATTTTGACTGGCATCGCTTGCTCCGGCTGCGCAATATGGCTATGAAAAGTAAGTGTTGTATATAAATGTGACGCAACACTTAAAAAGACTGATATCAACTGCGTAATTATTCCGCAGTTGATAATTTCGCTGTGACGGCAACGTGCGCATGTAGCCCGCATCCCGCCGGGAATGGGTTCCAGGCCGGAGAGCGGCCTACGGTCCTCAGCCTCGGAGACGATCGACGGACGTTCAGAATATCAGGTGCAACATAATGTTGCACCTGATATTTCTCGTCGCTATGTAGCGCGGACGGAACAGACAAATAAACAGGCGCAACGGATATTAAAGCAAGACGAAAAGCAATCAGAAGACATACAGAAAGAGAAGAAGCACACGATCAAAAGCAGGCCAGAAGAACAAGCAACACAACAACAGGCATAAAAACATCCATATCTACGATCAAAACAGAAAAAACAAAAACTATACCTACCCCAAAAAGACCACGGGCGTCTTGCACTCTGCTACGCGGCTGATGCCTGAAAACGGCGGGATACCGCCATTTTGCAGGATCTGTTAATTCGACGGTAGGGTTTTGGTCCGATATCGGCGAATTAGGGATGTCGCAGATGTGGATAAGGCATGGAAAAAGAAACAAAATATCCCCGTTGCCCAGTGTGCGGGAAACTAGTCAACCAAAAAAGCGAGGTCCGCCAAAGAACGACCGAGGCCGGCAAGAAAGGCGAGTATCGGCGTTGGCATAGAAAATGCGCCAAGGTGTATTCGAAACGTAAGATTCGAAGAAGGAAGGCCGATGAGCGGCGACGCCTCGAATGGACATATGACGATCGTCTGATGCGGGCTTGGTCCGATCGGAGGGAGGCCTTGGAGTTTTTGGGCCGTGAAATCGCCGACTGGAACGAAGTTGAGTCCAAGCATGATCAGATGGTCGTCCAGATGGTCTATGAGCTCACCCGGACGGCGATATTGATGTTCCAAATCAATCCGATGGTTCCTCTTGAATATGGGGAGGATTTCCGCAGGATCTCCACCGAGATCGGTTCGGATGGAATGGACCTGATATCTGACAGTGTCCACTGGAATGGTGTGCGCCGATGGAAAGACGATCCGGATGTGAGTCCGGAAGGCAGGGCGCCCCGCGCATTCATGGTGTATGTGATCAAATAAAGGTGTCCAGCGTCGGCACTTGTTTCTGTACACCC
>CAVEVJ010000213.1:0-4049 GCA_963619075.1 Acidaminococcaceae bacterium | reverse complement strand
GGCGATGCCGTCAAACATTTCGCCCCATTTCTCCCTGGAAAGGTCCGCATATCCGGTACGTTCCATGATCTCGTTGTTGATGAGCTCCTTCTCACGCTGCCACATATAGCGATGCACTGCCACATACCATTCGAGCGGATGGAACGGTGTGGGATCATTCCACGTGTCTTTTCCGTTTTCGTGAAGCAGCCGCCACAGCATCGGCGACGCGTCCTGCCATTCGAGGTCAAAGCAGTTGTTCTCCACCATGCCGCCGAGGTACGGTGTAAACACATCGACATCTGCGGATCTTTCCAGGAATTCCGTGAGCCAGATCGGGAGCGGGTCGGTGTATTCGTCGTCCGGGTCATTCTTGTAATAGTTCTTCGTCATTTGTGGGCCGTGCAATTCCTCCGGTTCTGTGCCGTACCCGGCTGCGGCCACCTTATCGAGGGGACCGTTCTCGGTCACGTAATCGCGATTGGGAACATCCCAATCAACCGCACGTCGAGCGCCGAACTCCGTAAGGCGCAAATCGAAAAAGCCATCATCGGAGATCGTGCAGGAAGCAAGTCCGGAAAGCACGTAAAAATGCGCCGTTTGGAAATTGGAGTAGCCGTCGGCATCGCGCATCGGCAAACGATAGCGGCCGTTCCGGCACAGTTGCTGGAACGGAATCCTATCCCAGACCAACAGGGCGGGAACTCGGTACTCGCCACGATGCGCGAGCAGCCACTGTTCGGCTTTCGCGTTGGGAATGAACCACAATTCATTGTCCTGTTCCATGGCATCGCCGTATCCTTCGGCGATCAGACGGTCGGCGACTCCATCTTCAGGTGCGGCCTCCTTGCGTCCGTCCGAGCGGAACACAGGGGAATGGTGATATACGTGTGCGAACAGGAGATAGCGGTACTCCGTGTCGTTGAGCTCCAATGCCGTGCCAATCGATTCTTCGATGTTCATATCGATTTCCTTTCATCCGTATGGCTGAATTCTTCAATCCGGAATTTCTGTGCGCCAAGCGCTGCTTCTGTATCACCGGATAGTTCTTTCGTGTGTTTTCAAATGTTGCTTCCATGCCACCGGACATTTTTCATGTTGTCGATCAACGTCGTGGAAATCCCGACAGCCGTCCACTGGTGGCCGGCCATTCTTATGAGCGTCTGTACATACGAGGCAGAGCCGCAATGGGAAGTTCATATGCCATCCGGCATACATTCGAAACGCATTTGATTTTGGCATCGGTCGAGTTGGTGCTCCATAAAACGCGAACGTGGATTTCAGTGATGTGGGATTAGCCATTGAGCATGCGGATTCCTTGTACGAGGCGACACTCACATCGTTCTCAACCGTCGCACAGGGAATCGGGCATATCAATGAAGAAAGCGGATTCGGTATCGTAGCTCATAATCTCAGTCACGCTTCAAAACCTCATTTCCATGATTACGTTGAAATTACGCATGTGCTCAGTGGAACCGTGATGTTTTGGGTGGAGGGTGAAACCGAGTGTGTTGGTGAAGGCGGCACCATGGTCATCCGTCCTGGGGTCCGCCACGTGATATCGCCTGTTCTGCAAGACGCTGCGACTTGTCCATTGGAAACAGATATATTGGTGAGATTTGTGAAAGCCAGGACCGGTAAGACGTTGGGGGCGCTCATCAATGAGGCCAGACTCCGCCAAGCATCGGCATTGCTGCTCAAGTCGAACGATACGGTGGCTCAAATCGGCAAAACCGTGGGATTCCAGAGCCCCAGCTATTTTCACAAACGGTTTCAGGAGTGCTACGGTTTGACTCCCAAACAGTATCGTGATGCTTTTCCGAAGTATCTGCCGGAAGAATGACCGAATCGAATCGTTCCTCCGGCAAATACCCGTCTGAATTATGCGGTCACAGCAATCCATCCGTATGAAGGGCGTCGTGCATGCGGTTCAGGCATTCCTTCAGCAGCGGGTGGGGCATGGCGGTGTTCACTCGTACGCATCCGGCGCCGACCTTGCCGCAAGTGGCGCCGTCGGTCAACGCCACCTTCGCGTGTTCAAGGAAATACGTGGCCGGATCGTTGATGCCCAATCCGTTGAAGTCAAGCCATGCGATATAGGTGCCTTGCGGCTTGATGTACCCGACGCCGTGGAATCGTTCTCGCATCTGCTGGTCGAACAGCGTCAGGTTCCGTTCAACGTAGGCGCGTGCGTCCTGGAACCATGGTTCGCCTTCGTTGTATGCGGTGGTGGTGGCGATCGCTCCGACCGTCGCGGTCTGATGTTCGCTCCATTCCGCCTTCCGGTTCCACATGTCGCGGTCATTCGGATTGGTGAGTATCACCTGCGCGCATTTCGTTCCCGGAATGTTGAAGGATTTCGACGCGCTGGTGGCGGTCATCGACTGCAGTGCGGCGGCTTCGCTGATGGTCGGGTAGGGGATATGTGTGCCGTCGTAAACGAACGGCGCATGTATCTCATCGTTGAAAATGCGCACGTCGTAGCGTTCCGCAAGCTCGCAGAGGCGCTGTTCCTCCTCCAACGTGAGCACTTTGCCAATCGGATTGTGGGGATTGCACAGTACGAACGCCTTGCATCCATCGGCGAACGCGCGTTCGATCGCTTCAAAATCAAACAGCCATCGCGGCTCTCCGGTCGCATCGTCCGAACCTTTTAGCATTTCGATTTCGATGATGCTGACGTTGTAGAGCTTCGGCACGCTCAGGAACGGCATGTATGCGGGTGTCGGCACCACAATCGAATTGCCGAAACCTACCAGCTCGCGCAGGAATATCTCATAGGCCTCAAGCACGTCCGGTACCACCCGAATGATGTTCGGGTCCACGTTCCATCCGTAATGGCGTTGCTGCCAGCCGGCACACGCTTCGGCCACGCGGTGCTTCCATGGTTCGGGAATGTATCCGAGTTTGCAGTGGTCGCAGGCCGAATCGATGGCCTGCTGGATGCAGGGTGCCAGACCATAGTCCATTTCGGCTATGAACGCGCCGATGCAGCCGGGGAAACGCGTCCATTTGTCGGAGCCGATTTCGGCGAGGTCCGCCGCGGTGGTGCGGTCGATTGCGTCGGCGTCGAAGCCGGAGTGATTGCGATGTTCTTCTTCCATGATTCCAGCATGACGGAACGTGGGGTGCGACGAAAGCGTGTTCTTGTGCGGAAAAATACGAGTGTTATGAAGTTTGCTTATATCACAGGCTTGCGTTATTCAAATATTGACGTGATGCTTTGCTGATCTCCTCTTTGACGCGTGCGATCGCAGGTCTGTCGTCCGCTTTGCGCGTCACGAAACAGACTTTGCGGAACGCATTATCATCCGCGATCGGCAAAGCCGCCAGATTCGGCTGCAATCCTGCGGTGGTGGCCAGACGGGAAACGATGGAAACGCCCATGCCGACCTCCACAAGATTCTGCGTGGCCCAATAATCGTCGGTCGAATGGGTGATCTCCGGCACGAAACCGGCCGCGCGGGCCAACGAGACCAGATTCGCCTGGCATGTTTCGCATCCGGCTATCCACTGTTCGTCGGCGGCATCCGCCAAATGCACGGAACCGTAGGATCGACCGTCATGGTCGACCGCATCGCGGGCAATGCCGCTGGCGGAGCCGACCAGCAAAAGCAGCGGATCCACACCGAAGCAATCCACCTGCAAATCGTCGGGCTCGCCGACGGCAGGCAAGGAATTATATTGGAACGTGATCGCGCAGTCCGCCAATCCCTGTTCAAGGGCGTCCATGGCTTCGGGTGGCTCCATCTGCATGAGACTTACGCGAATGTCGGACGTTTTGCTGATATGCACGAGCACGCGCGCCACGAACGACGAGCATACCGAAGGCGGTGCCACAAGCCGGATGTGGGTCGAACCGTTACGCAGATATTCCTCAACGTCTTTCGTGGCCTGCGTCAAACGGTTGTCGATCAACTGCCCATGGCGGGCCAGAATTTTGCCGATCGGCGTCAACTCAACGCCATGCGATGTACGCCGCACCAACCTGGCGCCAATCTCGTTCTCGCATTTGCGGATCTGCTGGCTGATCGCAGGCTGCGACCAGCCGGACTCGCGCGCCACGGCCG